>JAIOPP010000001.1 GCA_021413845.1 Planctomycetia bacterium
GCAAGTTGCCGTCGGCGACCGCGGTGACCACTTTCACGATTCCGCGCACCTGATCGGTGAGGTTCGACGCCATGAAGTTGACGTTATCGGTGAGATCTTTCCAGGTGCCACCGACGCCGGACACCTGCGCCTGCCCGCCGAGTTTCCCTTCGGTGCCCACTTCGCGCGCCACTCGCGTTACTTCCGAAGCGAACGCATTGAGCTGATCGACCATCGTGTTGATCGTATTCTTCAGCTCGAGGATTTCACCCTTCACGTCGACCGTAATCTTGCGCGACAAGTCGCCGCGCGCCACGGCCGTGGTTACTTCGGCGATATTGCGCACCTGGGCCGTGAGGTTCGAGCCCATCGTATTGACGGAGTCGGTCAGATCTTTCCACGTACCGGCCACGCCCGGCACCACGGCTTGCACGCCGAGCCGGCCTTCGGTGCCGACTTCGCGCGCCACGCGCGTTACTTCGGAGGCGAACGAGCGCAACTGCTCGACCATCGTATTGATGGTTTCCTTGAGTTGCAGAATTTCCCCGCGCACGTCGACCGTGATCTTCTTCGACAAGTCGCCGTTCGCCACCGCGATCGTCACGTCGGCGATGTTGCGCACCTGGCTCGTGAGGTTGTTCGCCATCGAGTTGACGTTGTCGGTGAGATCCTTCCAGGTCCCTGCCACGCCCGGCACGGCCGCCTGTCCGCCGAGCTTGCCGTCGGTGCCGACTTCGCGCGCCACGCGCGTCACTTCCGACGCGAACGCACCGAGCTGCTCGACCATCGTGTTCATGGTCTCTTTGAGCTGGAGAATCTCTCCCTTCACGTCGACCGTGATCTTGCGCGACAAATCGCCGCGCGCGATAGCCGTGGCGACGTCGGCGATGTTGCGGACCTGCCCGGTCAAGTTCGAGGCCATCGAGTTGACGTTGTCGGTCAAGTCTTTCCAGGTACCGGCGACTCCCGGCACTTGCGCCTGTCCGCCGAGCTTGCCGTCGGTGCCGACTTCGCGCGCCACGCGCGTCACTTCCGACGCGAACGCCCGCAACTGCTCGACCATCGTGTTCATGGTCTCTTTGAGTTCGAGGATTTCCCCGCGCACGTCGACCGTGATCTTCTTCGACAAGTCTCCGTTCGCCACCGCGATCGTCACTTCGGCGATGTTGCGCACTTGCGACGTGAGGTTCGAGGCCATCGAATTGACGTTTTCGGTCAAGTCCTTCCAGGTGCCGGCGACCCCTTCGACCGCCGCCTGCCCGCCGAGCTTCCCTTCGGTGCCGACTTCGCGCGCCACACGGCTCACTTCGGACGCAAACCCGTTGAGCTGATCGACCATCGTATTGATGGTCTCTTTGAGTTGCAGAATTTCGCCGCGCACGCCGACCGTGATCTTCTTCGACAAGTCTCCGTTGGCGACGGCGGTCGTCACTTCGGCGATGTTGCGCACCTGGCCCGTCAGGTTCGACGCCATGAAGTTGACGTTGTCCGTGAGATCTTTCCACGTACCGGCGACGCCCGGCACCTGCGCCTGCCCGCCGAGCTTTCCTTCGGTGCCGACTTCGCGCGCCACGCGGCTTACTTCGCCGGCGAAGGCGTTGAGCTGATCGACCATCGTGTTGATCGTGTTCTTCAGCGCGAGGATTTCTCCCTTTACGTCGACCGTGATCTTGCGCGAAAGATCTCCCTTCGCCACGGCCGTCGTCACTTCGGCGATGTTGCGCACCTGGCCCGTCAGGTTGTTCGCCATCGAGTTGACGTTGTCGGTGAGATCTTTCCAGGTACCGGCCACGCCCGGCACTTGCGCTTGTCCGCCGAGCTTGCCGTCGGTGCCGACTTCGCGCGCCACGCGCGTCACTTCGCCGGCGAACGAGTTGAGCTGATCGACCATCGTATTGAGCGTGTTCTTCAGTTCGAGGATTTCACCCTTCACGTCGACCGTGATCTTCTTCGACAAGTCGCCGTTGGCGACCGCCGTGGCGACGTCGGAGATGTTGCGGACCTGACCGGTGAGGTTCGACGCCATCGAGTTGACGTTGTCGGTCAAGTCTTTCCACGTACCGGCGACTCCGAGTTTTCCTTCGGTGCCGACTTCGCGCGCCACGCGGCTCACTTCGCCGGCGAAGGCGTTGAGCTGATCGACCATCGTGTTGATCGTGTTCTTCAACTCGAGAATCTCGCCGCGCACCGCGACCGTGATCTTCTTCGACAGGTTGCCGTTCGCCACGGCAGTCGTCACTTCGGCGATGTTACGGACTTGCGACGTCAGGTTCGTCGCCATCGCGTTCACGGAGTCGGTCAGATCTTTCCAGGTTCCGGCGACGCCGCGCACTTCGGCCTGCCCGCCGAGTTCTCCTTCGGTGCCGACTTCGCGCGCCACGCGCGTCACTTCCGACGCAAATCCGTTGAGCTGATCGACCATCGTGTTGATCGTATTCTTCAACTCGAGGATTTCTCCGCGCACGTCGACCGTGATCTTCTTCGACAAGTCTCCGTTGGCGACGGCCGTCGTCACTTCGGCGATGTTGCGCACCTGGCCCGTCAGGTTCGACGCCATGAAATTGACGTTGTCCGTGAGATCTTTCCACGTACCGGCGACGCCCGGCACCTGCGCCTGCCCGCCGAGCTTTCCTTCGGTGCCGACTTCGCGCGCCACGCGCGTCACTTCCGACGCAAACCCGTTGAGCTGATCGAGCATCGTATTGATCGTGTTCTTCAGCGCCAGGATTTCACCCTTCACGTCGACCGTGATCTTGCGCGAAAGATCTCCCTTCGCCACGGCCGTCGTCACTTCGGCGATATTGCGCACCTGGGCCGTGAGGTTCGAGGCCATCGAGTTCACCGAGTCGGTGAGATCTTTCCAGGTGCCTGCCACGCCCGGCACGGCCGCTTGTCCGCCGAGTTTTCCTTCGGTGCCGACTTCGCGCGCCACGCGCGTCACTTCCGAGGAGAAGCCGTTGAGCTGGTCGACCATCGTATTGATGGTCTCTTTCAATTCGAGGATTTCACCCTTCACGTCGACCGTGATCTTGCGCGACAAGTCGCCGCGCGCCACGGCCGTCGTCACGGCCGCGATATTGCGCACCTGGGCCGTGAGGTTCGAGGCCATTGCGTTCACGGAGTCGGTCAGATCTTTCCACGTACCGCCGACTCCCGGCACCACGGCTTGTCCGCCGAGGCGACCTTCGGTGCCGACTTCGCGCGCCACGCGCGTTACTTCCGACGCGAACGAGCGCAATTGATCGACCATCGTATTGATGGCCTCTTTCAGTTGCAAAATTTCCCCGCGCACGTCGACCGTGATCTTCTTCGACAAGTCGCCGTTCGCCACCGCGATCGTCACGTCGGCGATGTTGCGCACTTGGGCCGTGAGGTTGCCGGCCATCTGGTTGACCGACTCGGTGAGGTCTTTCCACACGCCCGACACGCCGCGCACTTGCGCTTGTCCGCCGAGCTTTCCTTCGGTGCCGACTTCGCGCGCCACGCGCGTCACTTCCGACGTGAACACCGAGAGCTGCTCGATCATCGTATTGACGAGCTTCGCCGAGCGCAAGAATTCTCCCTTCAGCGCGCGACCGTCGACTTCCAATTCCATCGACTGACTCAGATCCCCTTTCGCCACGGCGCCGATCGCGCGGGCCACGTCGGAAGTCGGGCGCACCAAGTCGTCGAGCAGCGTGTTGATCGATTCGGTTTTCGCAGCCCAACCGCCGATCGCTCCCGGCAGCGTCATGCGCTGCTTGAGCCGTCCTTCCTTGCCGACGGAAACGCTTAAGCGCTTGATCTCGTTCGAGATCTGTTCTTCGTGGTCGATCGTTTGGTTGAATGCTTCGGCGATGCGCCCGTCGATGCCGAGCCAATTGCCGGGCAGGCGGACGGAGAAGTTGCCGTCGCGAAAGGCCATGATCGCCGTAAGAACTTGCCGCGAACGCTGTTCGGCGGAGTCGTGCAAGGCGGACGCTTTGTCCGTGTGTTCCGAAGAATCGTTGTCGAGCGTCACGCTCGGAGCCATGCCGGCGCGGTAACCGGATTTCGTCTCTTCGGTCATAATGTCACACCTGGTGTCGACGTCGGATCAAGCGACTCGGTACAGCACATCATCTCGAATGATTCGTATGCAATTTGCCCAGACCTTAGACCCGGCTGGAAACCTTCTCCATTCGCTTTAAATGTCGTAGCCGGCAGGATCCCTGTTTCCGGCAACCTTCATTTCCGGAATATAGCCGCAAGCGCCAGAAGAATTCAAATCTCTCCGGTGAATTCAAGTCCGTCGTACGGCGTCGGATGCAGCTAGCGGCGCGCGTCGAGTGTCGATCTTCCTATGTGGGAAGACGCACGAAGAGGAAGCACTTTGAGCCGATTGCCGTGGTCCGATTGCACGACATTCAGCGGTAGAATTGCTCGCGACGGGTTCCGGATTTTCGCTGGAAATCCGGCGTCGAATCCGGTCGTTCGGCTTAGGGCGATTACACTCGGTGGCGAACTTACGCCACGGCCTGATCGGAGGTAGAAACCGTACGCGATCGGATCCGGAATCGGGGGCTATTGCGACTTCTCGAGGAGCGCTTGGAGTTTCGGAATCCTGACTCCCGCTTCCTTCCCGGCTGCGGAGTCGGGACTGTCGTCCTGAACTTGCTGCCAGAGCTCGATCGCTTTGCGGAGCATGCCGCCCCGCTGCGCTTCATACTGAGCCGGCAGCGCGCCTGAGCCGTAGCCATCGATCGAGCGCGCTTCGGCCGCTAAGTAGCGGCGCTGCTCGGCGATGTCGTCGGCTTCCCAAGGACGTTCGGCGCGCGCTTCGTATTCGCCGAGCACGGTGAGCGCCGCATCGGCCGCGGCGACGTCGGGCCAACGGGTCGCGATCCCTTGAAGTTGCATCAGACCCGAGTAGACGGTTGCCGGCTTCTGCAATCGGAGCTTGGCTTCCTTGAGAAGCGCGTCGGCCCATTCGCTCCGGCTCGGAACATCGCTGCCGCCGATGCGCATCGCCGGCCATTGCGTAGCCTTGCGCTTGCGGTCGACGGCTCCTTCTTCGAGCCACGCGAAGACCGGTGCGAGGGTTTGTCCGTCGGGGATGCCGTGCCCGAGGCCGGCTACCGTCCAACGCTTGGTGCGCACTCCGACGTCGGTGAACATCGGCTCGCGCAAGCGTTCGAGCTCGGCGCGGTTGAAGTCTTGCTCGCCCGTCACCAATGCGACACTGATGCGATCGGAGGCGCGCTGCCGTAGCCACGACTCTTCGCGCAACTTCTCGGCCCCGCATACCGGGATCACGCCGCCGAAGTATTCGGGGAGCCCGAACACGATGCCGCAGGCGATCCGCGAACCGCCCGAGAAGCCGCCGAGGTAAGTTCGGTCGGGATCGATCTTCTGGCGGCGCGCTATGTCGTCGATCACGTCTAGCACGATGCGCGCGCGGCGCGGCGCCGGGCAATTGTTTCCCGCGCCGAACGGGCTCGCGAAAATGACCCCTGCCTTCCGGCAGACCGTTTGCCATTGGCTCCAACCCGCGGGCGTGTCGCCGGCGGAAATGAACAGCACCACCGGCGCCGGTTTGCGACGATCGAGGTTTTCCGGAACGAAGAGTTCGTATCGCTGCTCCGTCGAATCGTAGCCCGCAAGCCAAGCCGCCGGCGGTTGCGCGGGGCTCTGGTTCGCGACGGCGAAAATCCAGTCGAGCCGCGTCGGTGCCGCGACTTTCACTTGCGCGTGGTAGCCGACGAGCGCTTCGGCTGCGCGTGCCGTAAGTGGAAAGGCAGTTTGCAGAGCGGCGCAAAGCACGACGGAAAGGATGCAAGTTTTCGTCACGATGAACACTTCGGGCTAAGTGAACGAAGTCTGCGGCGCATCTTCACACGAGGAAGAGGCTGCGACGTTTCGAGGATCTTCGCCGTTATCGTAACAGGACGAAAATCACATGCACTACCCGAACGGCATCCGGCTAAGAGAAAATCAGGCGGCAGCCGACCGATCGAGATCGGCACGATCGATTTTCGTGCGGCTAGGGCGTGCGAGAGGAGCTTGCGGCCGGCTTTCTTGATAGGCCGTCGTAGCGACGTTGGGGTGCGCGAGTTGCTCGGCCGCTTCGGTGAGTCGGTCCATTTCGCGTTGCACGTGTTCTTCGATCGCCGCCATTTCTTCGCGCGACGCGCCGCGCGGAACCGGAATCGGCTCGCCGGTAATCAGATAAACGGTCGAGAACGGCTTCGGGATCGAAAGGTTCGTCCAACTTCCCGGGATCTTCCAGTCGCGCGTGGCGGCGAAACCGCAAGGGACGATCGGCCGACCGGTATGTGATGCTAAAAACACCATGCCGGCTTTCGTGCGTCGTCGCGGGCCGCGCGGGCCGTCGGGGGTCATCACGATGTTGCGATCGTCGGGCAAGTCGATCATCTCGCGCATCGCCGACGCCCCGGCCCGGCTGCTCGAGCCGCGCACCAGACCGATGTCGCACATGCTCAGTCCTGAAGCCAAGAGCGAGCCGTCTTGGTGTTTGCTGACGAGCGCGACGGTTCGCTTATGTCGGCCGGCGAAGATCGGATATGCAGCGACATCGTGCCACACGCTGTAGATCACGGCCGGGCCGTCGCCGTGATAGGGATTGACGCTCGGATCGGCTTCGAGGAAGTGCATGCGCAGCGTACGAAACAATGTGCGACAAACAGCGACCGCGCAGCGGGCCATGATGCGATTGACCCGCGGGCTGTGGATTTTCATAAGAGGCCGATGCGCAGAGTGGCGAATGCAGAGGAGCAAGTGCGATGTTGTGTGTGGGCGGAAAGAGATCGCGAGCGCCGCCACGCCTGTAGTCTTTTTCCGGACGACGATGTACCCGGTTCTGCGCGCGGCGTCTATGTCGAATCGCGCCGCCCGCGGCATTCTCGGCCGCCCGGCGCAGGGGCAAAATTAGATTTCTCGGGGAATTGGCGGTCGAGACTTACGCGAGTTATGATCGTCGCATCAGTTGCAGCCGATTCATCCTCGGCGGACTTTCGCCCCGCTTGGCCTCACGTAAACTACGCCCCACGTAAATGGACCGCTTAAGGATCTGAGAATGCTTTCGTCGAACTCTACGCTTCGCCGTCTTTGGCTCGCCGCTTCCGGTTGCTTGCTCTTGGCGAGCGTCGTCGCACACGCTCAACAGGCTGAAAAGAAACCGGTCGTGAAAGCGGCGGCTTCGAAGCCAGCCGCCTCGAAAGTGGCAGCTTCGAAGCTGAAGCAAATGAAAGACGTTCCCTATCCGCCGACGCTTCCCGGCGGCGTCTCGAGCGTTACCGAGACGTCGGCCGATTTTCTGAAGCGGCCGGAGTCGATGTCGAGTGAAGTCGAAACGGCAACCACTCCGCCGACGGTCGACTTCGCTTACTACCCGGGCCAGAACTACCTCGGCGATCCGTGGTCGAACTGGGGCGACAGCATCGCGGTCGGCGACAAATACTATGCCTCGATCGGCGACCATGCTTCGCCGACCGGCAACGCCTTCATCTACGAATACGATCCGGCGGCGAAGACCTTTCGCAAAATCTTCGAAGTGAAGGAGACGCTCAAGGTGCCGGAGGGGAAGTATGCGCCCGGCAAGATTCATAGCCGGCTCGATCTCGGGAGCGACGGCAAGATTTACTTCTCGACGCACCGCGGCTCGCCGAAGACCGCCGCCGACGCCTACGACTACCGCGGCGATTGCATCTTCCGCACCGATCCGAAAACCGGCACGACCGAGATCGTCGTCGAAGGGGCCGTCGCGAAGCATTCGATTCCGACGAGCGTGCTGGATCCCGAGCGTTTGATTTTCTACGGCGGCACGGCGCACGGCGTCGATGCGCCGGCGAAAGGGATCCAGTTCGTCGCCTACGATTGCAAGAATAACAAGCTGCTGCAAACGAACGGCGACGGTCCGCCGCGCTATTTGCTGTTCGCTAAGTCGACCGGCTGCGTGTACTACGTTCCCGCGTCGAACGACGCCGGCCGGCTGGTGCGCTTCGATCCGAAAGTCGGCGGCGCTCCGGTGGCGATCGACGCCGTGTTGGGCGTCCGTGCCGCGACCCAAGAGACCCCGCAAGGGAAGATCTACACCGCTTCGACCGGCCAAGGCAAAGGGGATGCGATGCTCTGGTCGTTCGACGTAAAGACCGAAAAGGTCGAGCAACTCGGCAACGGCGCGGTCGGCTCGCAAGCCTACATCGCGTCGATGGATGCCGACCCGACGGGCCGTTACGTCTACTACGTGCCGGGTGCGCATGGGGGCAGCGAGCAAGACGGCTCGGCGGTCGTGCAGTTCGACACCGAGACGCGGCGCAAGAAAGTGATCGCCTTCCTGAATCCCGTGTTCCAAGGGAAGTACGGTGTCTCGCTGAAGGGAACCTACAGCACGGCCTTGGACCCCAAGGGAGAGAAACTTTTCATCACCTGGAACGCGAGCCGCGAGACGACGCCGTGGGACTGCTGTGCGCTGACGGTGGTGCATATTCCGGCGAGTGAGAGGAAGCCGTAGGGGGCAGTGGTCGGTGTTCGGTGGTCAGTGGTCAGTGGTCAGTTTGTTGGAGTTACTGTGATGCGAATTCTGGTTGGGATTTTGTTGTTGAGTTTGTTCGTTTCGGTGGCCGTTGCTGCTGAGCCCGAGGCGGGGTTTGTCTCGCTCTTCGACGGCAAGTCGCTCGCCGGATGGACGACGGCGCCGGGAGCTTACGCGGTCGAAGACGGCGCGATCGTCTGCGTGGCCGGGAGCAAGGGGAACTTGCTGAGCGAGCGCGAGTACGCCGATTTCGTGATCCGCTTCGACTTCAAACTTTCGCCCGGCGCGAACAACGGCCTTGCCATTCGCTCGCCGCTGAAGCAGACGGGCAACTTGCATGTCGAAGGGATCGAGCTCCAAATCCTCGACAACTCGGCCGAGAAATACAAAACGATCAAGCCGTATCAATACAACGGCTCCGTCTACGGCATCGTCGCGGCGAAGCAAGCAGGCTTGAAGCCGGTCGGCGAGTGGAACTCGCAAGAGGTCCACGTCGAAGGACGCCACATCAAGATCACGCTCAACGGCACGGTGATCGTCGACGCCGATCTCGACAAAGCGAGCACGCCCACCACGCTCGACGGCGTCGTGCATCCGGGCCTAGCCCGCCCGAAAGGCCATCTCGGCTTCCTCGGCCACGGCGACCGGATCGACGTGCGCAACATCCGAATTAAGGAATTAAAGTAGTAGGCACGTTCCACGTACCGTAACCACTTCCGCAACGAAGCTGTCGACGCATCACGCTTCGTTTCCTTGGCGGAACGCGATGCTTTAACAAGCTGCGTCGTGACCGGCCGGCTTACACCGGCCGCTCGCCCGGAGAGTGTCGCTTCATCGAACGTGCTTCGTCACGGCGACGGCCGATCGATTTCGATCCAACTCGCGGCCCCTGCGCGGCCTGTGATGTTGCGCGAGCGGACTTCGACGCGGTTCTTCCCCGGATGGAGTGCCCAGGTAAAGCCCGACTTCACCGGTTGCGCTTCGCCGTCGTCGATCTTGGCCGTGAAGGTCTCGAAGCCCGGCGTGACCGTGTCGCAATGGACTCGAAACTCGCCGTTAGACTGGGTCGGCTCGAGGGTGATGTGAACTTGGTTGACCGACCAATCCCAGTTTTCGCGGCGATGTTCGCGCAGGCCGTAGAGCATCGCGGCCGGCAGCGTGTCGTCGCTCCAAACGTGATGGCCGGTCCAGAACCAGCCGCGCATCCCTTGATTCAGCGGGAGCGGCACTTGCGTTTCGAGGAAGTTGCTGCGTGGAATCATCCGCAGCTCGACGAACGGCGGGAAGCTTTTGAGCCCGTCCCATTTGTACTTCGTCTCGGCGACGGTGCGCACCTCGACCGGCTTGAAATCCCGTTCCGCAAAGAACGCCAACTGTCGCTCGCGCAGCTCCAGGTGCGAGAGCGGAATCTTCGTTGCGAGGTCGACCAGGTACCAGCCGGTGTTGCCGTCGATATAGACCCATTTGTCGAAGTCGTTCGACCAAATTTCGCAGGTCTCATGGCCGGAGCGAATCTTGTCGGTCATGTTTCCGGAGCCGAGCGAGACGATCCGTCCGACGAGCCCGAAGCTTTCGCAGGCCTGCAACAACACGAGGTTGTACTGCTGACAAAAGCCGCCGATCGGCGTGCCGTCGTCGGCAGGTTTAAGAATCTCGCGGGCGTTCCACGCCGGATAGATTTTGTTGAGATGTCCCTTCTCCCAACGCTTCGTCGCCCACGCGGCAAGCCGCTCGATGAGCTCCCACTCGCTCTTGGCGCCGGCCGTGAGCTCGTCGAGCTTGTGCTCCTCGCGAAACCGCTTCAATTCGGGATGGTCGAACTTTTCGTAGGCGAACGGAATCGAGGAGCGGCGGAGCTCGGGGTTGTGCTTCCCGACGAGCTTGAGCGACTTCGTCCAATCGTAGATCAGCCGCGACGATGCGGAGATTTCCAAGCTCGTCAGTCGCGCCGTCGCGAGCGGAGTGGCTCCGATTTCGTAGCGAAGTTGCAGGTAGCGACCGGAACGATTGCCGTTTTCGACGAAATTCTCGGAGAGGGGCGTGTTGAGGTACTGAGTGGAGCCGCCGAATCGCGCCGTGTTGACATCGACCTTCGGCCGGATGTCGATCCGCGAAACTCTTTCCGAAGGGGGCGGAATCTCAAGGCCGGCGAGGTTGCCCAGATCGATGGGGGGCAACGTCAATATGCCCATCCGTGGATGCCGCTTCAGAAACAGCCGCACATAGTATTCGCCGTCGACGTCCCCCTTCGTCCCCAACTCGGTGTCGGTCCAGGTCTTGCCGCCGTCGCTGCTCTTCGCGCTGCGGTTCGGATGCTTCGTGCGGGTAGTCGAACCCTTAGCGAAGTCTTCGTCGCGCGCGATGAACACGCTGCCGGTGCCGCGCAGCACGATCTCATTCGGACCCTTCTTCAAGTGCGTCGGCGCGAAGCGAAACTTCTGCCAGTAGTTTCCTTCCTTGCCGAGTGGTTCGAGCGAGGCTTCGTCGCCGTTGATCACGGCTTCGATCTTGCCGCCGGTACCGACGAGCAGAATCGCTTCGTGCGTGCGAGGGTCGTCGACGAGGAGCGTCTTTTTGATCCGCACGTCGGGCCCAAGCTTCTCTTCGTTGGGTAAGTAAGAGAAGCCGGCGGCCGGGCCGTCGTCTTCGATCAATTCGCCGTCGATGAGCTCGATCGCCGTGCCGTCGGCCGAGAGCCGCAGATTAGTGCTGACTCCCTCGGCGAAGAGCTGCGCGGCGGTCCAGCGCCGCGTCGTGAGGGGATCGAGCGATTGAGCGAATGCCGAGGTCGCCACGGCGGTGACTGCGGCGGTGACGACGAAGAAAAGCCGGACGATCAACAACGGTTGCGACATGCGGATCACCGAGGCGGGGTGTGGGCTGAGCGGGGCGATTATCATCGTCCGCCCCGAGCGCGGCAAGTTGGGAGCCAGGGGGCGCGAAACGCGACTGCGGGTTCTATCAAATCTCCGTCGTCGCTCGACTCGCTCGACGACGGAATAACCGCTACGGCCGTTTGTCCGTTTTCGCGACTCCGATCTTTACCTTCCGGTGCCGACGTTGCATAATAAGTGTGTTCATTTTCCGACTTCCGTCTGCTCGCATCCTCCCACCTGTTGCGAACTTCCCGCATGCCGCACCTACTCGGCTGCCTACGCCTAGCCGCATTCCCGATCTGCTTTTGGGTCTGGGCCTGTTCGTTGTCTCAGGCCGACGCCGCCGAACCGCTGGAAGTAACTCCTGCGACGGTGACGCTCGATCGGCCGGAGAGCACGCTGCAGTTGCTCGCTACGATCCGAGCGGCCGATGGTCGGGCCGTCGATGTGACGCGCGCGGCGAAGTATCGGATCGAAGGTCCGGGACCGGCGAAGGTCGACGCCTTGGGGCTCGTCGAACCGGTGCGCGACGGCAAGACCACGGTCGTCGTCGAACATGCCGGCCGTGCGGTTCGCATTCCCGTCACGGTCGCCACGGTCGACCATCCGGTGCCTATCTCCTTTCCTCACGACATCCTGCCGATTCTTACGAAGACCGGCTGCAACACCGGCGGCTGCCACGGCAAAGCCGAAGGCCAAAACGGGTTCAAGCTCAGTGTCTTCGGCTTCGATCCGCAAGGAGACCATGCGGCGCTCACGATGGAAGGGCGCGGCCGACGCGTGTTTCCATCGGCACCCGACGAGAGCTTGCTGCTCCGCAAAGCGACGGCCGAAGAACCGCACGGCGGCGGCCAGCGGATGGAAGTCGATAGCCTCCGCTATCGCCGAATGAAGCGGTGGATTTCGGAAGGGGCCGGGTACGTTATCGAAGGTGCGCCGCAGGTCGTGCGGATCGAAGTCGAACCGGCGGAGCAGGTCTTACTGGCGCGCGAGAGCCGGCAAGTGCGCGTGTGGGCCATCGACGACAAGGGGGCCCGACACTGCGTGACGACCGAAGCCGAATACGAATCGAATGCGACGACCATTGCCGGAGTCGACGACCGCGGACTCGTGCAAGCCGCCGACATTCCGGGCGAAGCCGCGATCTTGGCCCGCTACCTGGGGCACGTCACCGCTTGCCGCGTTACGATTCCGCGGCCGGGCGTGAAGTTCACCCGCCCGCCGGAAGTGAACTTCATCGATCGCTTAGCGTGGGACAAGCTCGAACGCCTCGGCATTGAGCCGAGCCCTTTGAGCGACGACGCCGGCTTCGTGCGTCGCGTCTATCTCGACGTCATCGGCACGCTCCCGACCGCCGCCGAAGCACGATCGTTCCTGGCGGACAAAGCGGCCGACAAACGGGCGAAGCTGATCGATCAACTTCTCGCTCGGCCCGAGTATGCCGACTATTGGACGATGCGCTTCAGCGATGTGCTGCGCGTCGATCAATTCAAGATCACGCCGGCCGGCTCCGTGGCGATTACCCGTTGGTTGCATAAGCAGTTCTCCGAGAATCGGACGTACGATTCGATGGTGCGCGAGCTTTTGACCGCGAAGGGGAACGTGAAAGCGGAAGGCCCGGCGGCGTATTACAAAGCGCTGGATACTCCGGAATTGCTGGCGCGCGGCGTAAGTCAGACGTTCCTCGGCGTGCGCTTGGAATGTGCGCAGTGTCATCACCACCCGTCGGACAAATGGGGCCAAGACGACTACTACGCGATGGCCGCGCTCTTCAGCGGCGTGACGAACAAGAAGCTGGCCGGCGGGGGCGAAGCGGTCGTGCCCGGCTTAGCGAAGGAAGTGAAACATCCGCGCACGAACGCAGTGATCGCGCCGCGCACGTTGGGAGGCGAGCCGGTCGAGTTCGCGCCGTATGAAGATCGCCGCGCGCACCTGCTGCGCTGGATGGTCGCCGACTCGAATCCGTATTTCTCGACGATGATCGCCAATCGGCTCTGGTCGCACTACTTCGGCCGGGGCTTGGTCGAGCAGATCGACGACCTGCGCGCGACGAACCCGGCCACGAACGAGCCGCTGTTGAACGAGCTAGCGAAGCACATGCGCGCCTCGAAGTACGATCTCAAGGCGTTCACGCGTACCTTGCTCAACTCGCGCCTTTATCAACTCAGCTCCGAGCCGACGCCGAGCAACATCGGCGACTCGCAGAACTTCTCGCACGCCGCGCATAAGGCCCTCTCGGCCGAGGTGCTGCTGGATGCATTCTGCGAAACGACGGGCGTAGCCGAAGAGTTTCAAGGCTGGCCGTTGGGAACCCGGGCGATTCAAATTTGGGACAACCGCCTGCCGCT
Organism: Planctomycetia bacterium; assembly: GCA_021413845.1. NCBI lineage: Bacteria > Pseudomonadati > Planctomycetota > Planctomycetia > Planctomycetia bacterium. The sequence goes on from JAIOPP010000001.1 coordinate 13,716, forward strand.
GTACTTCTTCCGCATCTTCGGCCGGCCGGTGCGCGTGACGGTGTGCGAATGCGAGCGGAGCAACGAGCCGAGCATCGCGCAGGCCCTGCATCTGATGAACTCGCCCGAGATGGGTGCCAAAATTCAAGACCGAAGCGGCCGTGCGGCGAAGCTCGCCGCTTCGACTCTGGCGGTCGATGTCGTGATCGAGGAGTTGTTTCTGACGGCGCTGGCCCGCCTGCCGCGCGCCGAAGAGCTCACCGCCTCGCGTTCGGCGTTTTCCGGCGATCGCCGTCGGGGTGCCGAAGATGTCTTATGGGCCCTGCTGAATAGTAAAGAGTTTCTCTACAACCGTTAGAGGTGCGCGATGGCTCGTCTATTTTCCGATCGCATGCATCGGCGCGATGCGCTCCGAGTCGGCTCCGTCGGACTCATCGGCGGCCTGTCGCTTCCGCGACTCTTGGAGTTGGAAGCGGTCGCCGGAACGGGCAAGCCTGCGCGAGCCAAGTCGGTGATCTTCCTCTTCATGGAAGGGGGCCCGAGCACGATTGACATGTGGGACATGAAGCCCGACGCGCCGACCGAGATTCGCGGCCCTTGGACGCAGATCTCGACGAACGTCACCGGCACGTTCGTCGGCGAGCATTGCCCGCTCACGGCGAAGATCTGCGACAAGTTCACGATCCTCCGCTCGCACAGCCACACGGACAACGGCCACAACACCGGCTACCACTATTGCATGACCGGCTATAAGGCCGCCTTCGCCGACGGCCAGTCGGGAGGCACGCCGAGCAACTTGCTCTTCCCGTCGCTCGGCTCGATCGTCGCGCGCGAGCTCGGCCCGCGGGGCAACATTCCGTCGTACATCAACTTGGCCGACCCGATGGATGCCGGCGGTCCCGGCTTCTACGGACCGGAGTACGCTCCGTTCGTGCTCGAGACCGATCCGATGCAGCCCGACTTCGAAGTGCGCGATTTGCGTCTGGCGCCGGGAGTCACCGGCAGCCGGCTCGACGATCGCCGTGGCATCCTAAGCGCTATCGATCGCGTCGCTGCGACTCCCCCTGCCGATCGGCGCGGCGTGATGTCGACGTATTACGAAAAAGCGTACAAGATGATCACCGCGCCCGACGCGCGGAAGGCCTTCGACATCACGGCCGAAAGCGACAAGATGCGCGAACGCTACGGCTACACCTCGCTCGGGCAATGCGCCTTGCTGGCGCGGCGCTTGGTCGAGGCGGGCTCGCGGTTCATCGGCATCGACAACGGCTCGTGGGACACGCACTTTTCGCAGTTCCCGAGCTTGAAGGAAGACCTTATTCCGGCCGCCGATCGCGCGTTCAGCGCCCTGGTGACCGATCTCGAAGAGCGCGGCCTGCTCGACTCGACGCTCGTCATTATGATGGGCGAAATGGGCCGCACGCCGCAGATCAATGCCCGCGCCGGGCGCGACCACTGGTCGATGGCGCAAAGCGTGCTCTGGGCCGGCGGCGGCGTGAAGCCGGGACAAGTCATCGGTGCGACCGACGCTCGCGGCGCCGCTCCGACGACCGAACCGTACGGAGTCGAAGACGTCATCTGCACGCTGCTTCGCCAGCTGGGGGTCGACACGACGAAAGTCTACAACACGCCGCTCGGCCGGCCGGTGCCGATCGTCAGCGGCGGTCGCGTCATTCCCGGGCTGATGGCGTAATCGCCCTCCCGAATCGCTCGCCGATTTCATCGCCAACTCGAACCACGTTTATTCGGATCGACCGCTCATGCTTGCGCAACTCTTGGTGTTCGCGGTTCTCGGCGAAGCGTCCGTCGTGGCGAACGTTCGTCCGCAGATCGGTTATGTCTATCCTCCCGGCGGCCGCGCAGGGACGACGATCGAAGTACGTCTCGGAACGTACGATTGGACCTCGGACATGCAGCTGTTCGTTCACGATCCGCGCGTGAAGATCGAGATTACCGGTCCGGCGGGCGAGCCGATTCTCACGCCGCCGCCGTATTGGTTCGGTGCCAAAGCCGGCGTGGCGCAGGCTCCTTTGCCGCGAGAAGTTCCAGCCAGAATTACGATCGCCGCCGATGCCCCTCCGGGCCCCATTCGCTGGCAAGTCGCCAATGCCAACGGCGCCTCCGATTCCGGCACGTTCCTCGTCGGCGACTCGGCCGAGTTCGTCGAGCCTGAAAAGACGTTGGAGCCGCCGGTGCTGCCGTCGCTTCCGGTCGTAGTCTCAGGGCGCATCTCACGGATCACCGAGATCGATCGCTATCGCTTCACGGCAGCCGCGGCCGGCATTGTGACATGTAATCTTTCCGACGATCTCGGCCGGCCGTTCAACGGCGTCATCGCCGTTCGCGAAGACGCGCCCGATGCGGCATCGGGCACGCTCGTCGTCGACGCGGCCGACACGATCGGAACCGGCGCGATCGCGATGTTTACCGCTCGCGCCGGTGCGAAGTACATCGCCGAAGTCTACGACGCGGACCATGCCGGCGATCGGGGCTTCGTCTATCGTCTCTCGATCGTGCCGGGCCCGCGCGTTTTGACGACGTTGCCGCTCCTGGCTGCCCGCGGCAAGGCGACGAGCTTAGAAGTCGTCGGCTGGGGCGTGGCGACGGGAGCGTTGAAGCTGGAATCGAGCGTGCAATCCGTCGCCGCTCCGAACTCGAAAACCGACGTCGTGCGACAAGCCTTTACGACCCCGGCGGGACCGGCGAAAGGCTCGCTCTTCCTGGCCGATGCGGCCGATGCTTTGGAACCGAAATCGGCGGACGCCGGTTCGCGCCGGCTGGTCGTCCCTTCGCGAACGTCCGGTGCGCTCGACGTCCCCGACGCGGCGTCGGGCATGGCCGTCGATCGGTATCGCTTCACGGCGAAGAAGGCAGATGTAGTGCGGCTCGCGGTCGAGGCCGCTCGCTTCGGTTCGCCCGTCGATCCTTCGATCGTCGTCGTCGATGCCGCGGGAAAAGAGATCGTGCGCAACGACGATGTCGGTGCCGACTCGACCGATGCCGCCGTCGACTTCACGGCTCCTGCCGATGGCGACTACGACGTGCTGATCTCCGACTTCTCCGGCGCGCCGCCGTCTCGAGCGCACGTCTATCGCCTCGTCGTCGACAACGCGGCCGACCTTGCCGAGTTCGAGTTGACGTTGCCCGATCAGTTCACCGTCGCGATCGGCGCCAAGGCCGACTTGACCGCGAAGATCGTGCGCCGCGGGGGCTGGAAAGAGTTCATCGAATTGAAGCTCGAAAACTTGCCGGCGGGCATGTCGATCGTGGAAGAAGTCGTTCCCGCGCCGGCCGCCGCTCCGGCGAAAGACGCGAAGCCGGTCGTGAAGAAAAAAGGCGCGCTCGCCGATCAGCGCTTGTCGCTCACCGTTGCGGAAAACGCCGCCGCTACGGCTGCGCCGGTCGTCATCGTGGCGACGACGACGCTCGGAGATCGCGTGATCGAGAAGCGTTCGCGGCCGATTATTCTCGTTGCGACGATGAAGCCCCGCTGTTGCATTAAGTCCGCCGTGCAAGACGGCGGGCGGACGGTTAGTCGCGGTACGACGTATCCGGCCGATGTGATCGTCGAACGGCTCGAAGGCTATACCGGACCGGTTACGCTTCGGATGGCGGCTACGCAATCGCGGCAGCGACGCGGACTGCGCGGCGAGACGGTCGAGGTGCCCGCCGGCGTCGAGCAGATTCGGTATCCCGTGTACATGCCCGAGTGGCTGGAGACGAACCTCACCGCGCGCATCAACGTGATCGGCGTGACGGAAGTGGCCGATCCGAAGGGAAACAAGCGGCAAGTCACGGGCGCGATGGACGGGCAGATCGTCATGTCGTACGAAGGAGCGTTGCTCAAGATCTTGCACGAACCGCAAGAGCGAGTCGTTGCCCTCGGCGGCACGATCGACATTCCGGTGAAGGTCTCACGCTTGCCGAAATTGCCGCAGGACGCCAAGATCGAAGTGATCGCCGACGAAGATTTCCCGTCGCTCTTCACCGCCGAAACGCTCACGGCGCCGAAGAATATCTCGACCGTCGTCGTGAAGGTGCGCGTGGCGAACGAGACGAAGGCGCTCGGCCGTCGCGCGGTGAAGATTCGCGCCACGGTGATGCAAGACGGCCTCTGGCCGGCGATCTCGGAGACGAGCGTGCCGGTAACGATCGAAACCACGCCCGCCGTGGCAGCACAGCAAACGGCGAAAACGCCGTAGCATTCTAACGTCGGCGAAGAAGCGAGTCGTCGATAGCTATGACTTGAACTACGGCTTGTTCGGGCAGGGAACCACGAACGGTGCCTTGCCTCCGGCCCAGTCTCCTTTGGCGTCGTGCTTCAACTCGGCATAACGTTTGGCGAGATCCATGACGGCGTCTTTGCTGTCGTCGACGTCGAGCGCGAGCCAGTCTCCTTCGACCCCTTTCTTGGCGACCCGAATGCCGGCGGCCAAGCGTCCGCGATGATCGCCCCCTGCGCAGTCGCCGGCGACGAGCGCGGCCATCAAGCGATCGGCGAGGCTCCCCTTCGTTTCTTCATACGCCTTCGACATCTGCACGAGCACCTCGCGGCCGGCGAGCGTGTTGCCTTGGACGGTGTAGAAACGGCCGGCCATCGCACCCCAGTACAAACTCTTCTCACCCGCTTCCGATGGGTTGTGGATCGCCGTCCGTCCGCGCATGTCGATGATCGCCAGTTGCCGTTGCTCGGGCTTCGTGTCGTCTTTCAGCAGGTTCGCGAGGACTTGCTCCGGAGGCATTCCGGTTTGCAGCAGATCGAGCGCCGGCACGCCCCACTTCGCGTTGCCGTGATGCTGCGTGCAAAACGCGCCGACGTCGGCGCGCGCATACGGCACGACCTTCCCCACGGCCGGATACATGCTCGCCACGGCGGCACCGCAGACGTTGTTCTCCTTGTCGATCGCGACGATCGAGAACGTAGCGATGATCTTCGGCAATTCAGCGAGCGGCTTCCTCTCGCCGGCATTCTCGGGCGGGGCGGCAGCGGCCCGGCCTGCGCAAAGCGCTACGGCACCGAAGAACAGAGCCGCGGCGAAAGCTTTCCGATTCAAGCAAGTCATGATCGTGTGTTCCTAAGAGAAATCGAGGTGGCGAAGACGGCGGCCGGAGGTGCGGGAATCGGCATCGTAGTCGAGAAAACCGCGAAAATCCACATCGCGAACGACGAACTTGCGAGCGGCGGGTGGTAAACTGAATGTTCGTCGAAGTCGGAAATCGCGAGGAGTCGAAGCGTGCGTGCATTGGGTCTTCAATCATCGTTCTTTACGGTCGTCGTCTGCTGCGCCGCGGCGTGCGTTGTTCCCGGTCGCGCTGCGGCCGAAGAAGCTTCCCCGTTTCTCAAGTTCTACTGCGCCGAGTGCCACGGCGGCGCCACTCCCGACGGCGGATTGTCCGTCGAAGACCTACGCTTCGACGCCGCCGATCCGGCGAGCTTCGCGAAATGGGTGCGCCTCTTCGATCGTGTGCGTAAGCAAGAGATGCCGCCGAAGGATCAGCCGCAACCGACCGCCGCCGAGCGCGAAGCGTATTTGAAACAGTTGGAGACGAAGCTCCATGCCGCCTCGCTCGAACGGCAACTGCGCGAGGGGCGCGTCTTGGTTCGCAGACTCAATCGCAACGAATATCAAAACACGCTGCACGATCTGCTCGGCATCACGACCGATCTGAAGTCGCTCCTGCCCGACGACAACACGGTCGCCGGGTTCGACAACATCAGCACCGGCTTGGAAACGTCGGCCGTGCATCTCGTGCGCTATCAAGCGGCGGCCGATAAGGCGCTGGCCGAGGCGTTGCCCGTCGGGCCGATCTTGAACGAAGCGCACCGTTGGACCGGTCGGCAGTTTCTCGACAGCCGGCCGAAGCCGAACCGCGAAGGAACGGCTCCGTTCGTGCGCTTCGAGGGAGACACGCTCGTCCTCTGTGCGTTGCTCTATAAGCACGGCAGCGTGACGACGCGCGCGGCGCCGATCGACGGGCGATACCGCATTCGGGCCTCGGTGCGCGCCGTGAACAACGAGGGAAAGCCGATCCCCGTGCTGATCGGCAAGATCAGCTCCGATCGGTTCGCGCATGAGCGGCTCGAACACATTCTTTCGATTCAAGACGCGCCGGCCGGTAAGGCGCGCGTCGTGGAAGTCGAAGCCGATCTCCCTCGCGGCGAGCAAATCTATATCGAAGGCCAAGGGCTCACGTTCTTCAACGACTTGAAAAAGAAGCTCGACGGCAAACCGGTCGGCGATGCTTATGCAGGGCCCGGCCTCGCGGTCGATTGGATCGAAATGGAAGGCCCGCTCGATGCGGGCGTCGGATATCGGCGGCTCTTCGACGCGTTGCCGCAAGTCCCTTCGCGCTATCTCGCAGATACGCTCGCCGGCAAGCCGGTGGACGGCAGTTGGAAGAAGTGGCCGTACCCGGGCGAGTATTCGAAGTACCCGCTCACTCCGGTCTCCCGCGATCCGCAAGCCGACGCCGCGCGCTTGATGCGCGCGTTTCTGCCCCGCGCGTTTCGCCGACCGGTCTCCGACGCGACGGCCGAATACTTCATCCAGGTTTGCACCGACCAACTTGCCCAAGGAGAAATCTTCGGCGATGCGATGATCGCGGGCTACAAGGCGGCGCTCTGTTCGCCGCGCTTTCTGATGCTCGTCGAAAAGCCCGGCGCGCTCGACGACTTCGCGCTCGCCTCACGGCTCTCGTATTTTCTGTGGAGCTCGCAACCCGACGACGAGTTGCTCGCCATCGCCGCGCGCGGAGAGCTGCGCAAGCCCGACGTGCTGAAGACGCAAACGGAGCGGCTTTTGAACGACCGCAAAGCGGAGCGTTTCGTCGCCAACTTTACCGGCCAGTGGCTCGAGCTGCGCAAGATTCACGACATGAAGCCCGATGCGATGTACGTCGAGTACGACGAAAAGCTGGCATGGTCGATGCCGGAAGAGACGCGCTCGTTCTTCAAAGAAGTCCTGCGGCACGACTTGCCGACATCGTCGTTCTTGCACTCCGATTGGTTGATGCTCAACGAGCGCATCGCGAAGCACTACGGCATCCCGAACATCGACGGCATGGATTTCCGGAAAGTTGCGCTGCCGAAAGATTCGCATCGTGGCGGCATCGTTACGCAGGCGGGCATCCTCAAGCTGACGACGAACGCGACTTATACATCGCCCGTCAAACGCGGAGCTTGGATCCTCGAGCGGATCCTCGGTCTGCCCCCTTCGCCTCCGCCGCCGAACGTCGCGGCGATCGAGCCCGACATTCGCGGCGCGGTGACGATTCGCGAGCAGCTGGCGCTGCATAAGTCGGTCGCGAGCTGCGCGGCGTGCCATGTGCAGATCGATCCGCCGGGTTTCGCCTTGGAAAACTTCGACGTCGTGGGAGGCTGGCGCGACCGTTATCGCTCGAAGGAAGGCGGGGGCTCGAATCAATACGTCGCTCTCGTGAACTATCCCGAGCGAAAGGTTTGGCTGGCGAAGCCGGTCGAAGCGTCCGGCGAGACGGCCGCGGGCGAGTCCTTCCGCGATATCGACGCTTACAAGCAGCTTCTGCTGCGCGATCCCGATCAATTGACGCGGAATCTCGCAGAAAAGCTGCTGATTTACGGGACGGGAGCCGTCCTGCAGTTCAGCGATCGCGAGGCGGTGGAGCAGATCGTCGCCGAGGCGCGTGCGCAGAAGCACGGCTTTCGCTCGCTGATCCATGCGGTCGTGCGAAGTCGCGTGTTTCAGACGAAGTGAGGTCGGCGCGCGGCAGCCGGCGAGTAGAATAATAGAACGACCATTTACGGTTTACGACCATCTCAGGTGCGCTCGAATGACACGTCTCTCTCGCCGCTCGTTGCTCCGCGCCGGGGCCGTCTCAATCGCGCTGCCGTTTCTCGACGCCATGCTGCCGCGCGGGCTCAGGGCCGACACCCGCGCCGCCGCCGAGACGCCGAAGCGAATGGTGCTCATCCACCGGCCGCTCGGAACGTATCATCCTTATCTGGTGCCCGAGAAAGCCGGCCCCGATTACGTCGCCCCGCGCTACCTCAAGCAGCTCGAAGCCCATCGCAAGCACCTCACGCTGTTCTCCGGAATCGGGCACCGCGGGTATCCGAACTCGCACCATACGGAATCGGCGTTGTTTACCGGCGTTGCGCCGGAAGGGCTGGCTCGGGCCGATGATATTCACAACACGGTTTCGCTCGATCAAATCGTCGCTGAACAAATCGGCGGGCGGACGCGCGTCGCCAGTCTAACGTTGAACACTGCGAACTGCGCTTCGCTGTCGTGGAACCGCAAGGGGGTGCCGGTGCCGTGGGAGCGCAGCCGCGCGAACCTGTTTCGTCGGCTCTTCATCGACGGCACGCCGGCGGAAGTGGCCCGCGAAGTGAAGCGGCTTGAGCATGGGCGCAGCATTCTCGACGGCACGCGCGACCAACTCAAACTCCTAAGCTCCGAGCTCGGCGCGGGCGATCGGCAGCGTTTGGAAGTGTTGACCGGCTCGATCCGCGAAGCCGAAGTCATGCTGCGGCAAGACGAAGCCTGGGCGGCGAAGCCGAAGCCGGTCGTCGATGCGAAGGTGAAGGAGTTCGAGCAGGCCGAGCATTGGGTGGCCGCGCAAAAGCAATGGTACGCACTCGTGCATCTCGCGCTGCAAACCGACTCGACCCGCACCATCGTGCTCGGGCTCGGCGAGCAGGGGCAGCAGAACATTCCGGACCTGTTGATCGGCCATCACGACGCCTCGCACCACGGCAAAGATCCGGCGAAGATCGAGCAATTCGCACGTTACGAAGAAAAGGAATACGGCGTCTTCTCGACGTTCCTCGATAAGCTCGTCGCCACGCCGGAAGCCGGCGGCACGCTACTCGATCGGACGCAAGTCATGATCGCCAGCAGCTTGGGCGACGCCTCGGCGCACGCTTCCGACAACTTGCCCGTGTTTCTGGCCGGCGGCGGCTTCAAGCATCAAGGGCACGTGGCGTTCGACCAGAAGAACAACTACCCGCTGTCGAATCTGTTCGTGCGCATGTTGCAGCAAATCGGCGTCGAGACCGATCGCTTCGGCAGCAACACGGGCGTGTTGAGCGAGCTGGGCTAACGAGCCGCTCGCCTGAAGCTATGCGGGCTTGCGCGCGAGCGTTTTCGTCGCCGGTTGCTCTGCGCCGAGCGGTTGGTAGCTGAGCTCGATTGCGCCGTCGCGAATGTTCACGCGCGTAAAGCCGGCGCGGAATTCGGGCAGGTTGTAGCCCGGCGCGTTTTGCTTTTCGAGGCCGCGGTCTTGGTTGTAGAGCGCCGAAGGGAAGACGATTTCATGTACCGGACCATGATCGCTCCAGCCGCGCAGCCCGTTGTGGAAGTGCCCGTGTAGCACGGCAACGGTTCGCTCGGCGTGGCTTCCCAGCAGCGCGTAGAACTCTTTCTGGCCGGAAGCCGGCTTCACGAACCAGCCTCGATCCGGGTGCTTGTTCTCATGCACCGGAACGTGCATCGCGAAGAGGAGCAGCTTGTCTTGCTTGGCGGCGCCGGCGCATTGGTCCGTGAGCCAAGAGATTTGATCGGCGGTGATGAAGCCGTCGTGCGAGTCGCGATGAGCGTTGCCGAGCAGCACGACCCGCAGCCAGTCGTGGTCGAACGCCATGTCGATATCCGGGCGGACGTATTTCCGAAAGAGCTCCGCGGGGTCATGGTTGCCGGGGACTTCATGAACCGGCTTCCGAATCAGCTTTCGGCCGGCGACATACTTGGGATACTGCGCCTCGCGGCCGCCGTCGACGATGTCTCCCAGATGCAAGACGAAAGCGCCGGGGGCGGCGTCGATCGCCGCTGCGGTCTTGAGCCACTGCTGCTCGGCGGAGTCTTTGTCGTTGTAGCCGAGATGCGTATCCGTGACGACGACGAACGCGAGATCGCTTCGCTTCTCACCGGCCGCACGCAAGGACGAAGGTCGCAGCACCAGCGTCGTTGCCGTTGCGCCGACGGTGCCGAGAAACCGGCGACGAGTGTAAGAAATCGTATTCATGATAACGCTCGAAAGTGCTGAGAAACGCTGGAAGCTATTCGGCGGAGATGGGAACTTCGCAGAAGGTCAGCGCGGCGATGCCGTTGGCGCCGTACAGTAAATTGTCGGGGCTCCAGGCGGCACTGTCGAGATACGTGACCTTCGCGGCGCGCGAAGGGCCGGCGAGGCGGAGCGTGATCCGGTTGCCGGCGGCCTTGCCCGACGTTACCTGCTTGGCGACGCCGTCGAGATAGAACTGACCGGTTAAAGCGTCGTTCCAGACGACCTCTTGATCGAATTCCAAAACGAGTTCCTCGGGCTTGCCGGCGGCGAAGTAGGCGCGTTTTAAGTTGGCCGGGGTGAGGGAGCCCTCGATCTGTTCGCGATACGTGTGCCGCTGCACTAGCGGGTAGAGCAAGCGCGCGAACTCGGCGTAGCCTTCTTTCGGAAAGTGGCAAGTGCCCGGAGGCTTGATACCGAGCGTCGACATGACGCTTAAGTTGGAGAACGCGTCGGGAAGCGTCCGCTGGACTTCGCGCAGCCGATTGTCCGAGCCCTTGGTCCCCATCGAACAAGACTTCGGCCAAATCTGGAACGTGTAGTAATTACCGACGTTGGGATAGTCGCCCTTCCAAGCCGCGGCGAGGTCGATGAAATAGCGGCGGTAAGTCTCCCAACCGAACTTGCCGGTCGGCCCGTCGGCGTTTTGGTCGTTCTCTCCTTGGTGCCAAAAGACGGCGCGAATGCCGTGCGTCAGCTTCGCTTCGCGCACGCGCCACAACAGCCGGCCGTAGATCGTGGCGACGTCGGTCGGGTCGGCCGGGTTGCGTTGATGCTGATCGATGCGCGTCCCGCCGACTGCGCCGTTGAGGATGCAGATCGGCACCTTCCGGCTTTCGACCAACCGCCGCGCGAGCTCCATTCCCCAATAGCCGATCTCTGACTTGCCGCCGGGGCTACGGGCTTGCGCCGCGGCCCAGAGCTTGAGCCGCGAGCCTTGAGGGCTGCCGTCGGTCGCGCCGAACGTCCGGATCCATTCACTCGGCGAGAGGGGATTCTCCTTGCCGAAGTCGGTGGCCACGGCGTTCGACTGGCCGATGATGAGAAACGCGTCGCCGCAAACCAAGTTGCCGGCCGTATGCAAGACGGTCTCTCGATCGCCCGACTTCGAGCCGAACTCGGTGCGATACTTGATTAGGCCCGGCTTCAACTTCACGGACAGCGCGTACCGCTTCTCGGCCGAGAGCTTGCCGCTTACCGAGCGATACGGCTGGTCGTCGGCGAAGACGCGCAGAAAAACGGAGTCGGCCTCGGCCGCGAGGGTGCCGGCGTAATGCAGCGTCGCTTCGCCGGGCGTGTTGGTTGCGCCGTTCGAGACGCTGCTCGAGACATCATCGCGGGCGAAGAATTGGTTGTCTTCCGGCCGCTCGTCGGCCGATGGTTGCCGCGGAATCCAAGGGTCGCTGCCGAGCGGGGGCTCTTGGACGGCGACCACCGTCGCTGCCGTGATCTTGGCGCCGCCGTTGTCGATCGCCAGCGAGACTCGCATTGCGCCGCTGTTTTGAGCCCGCGTGAGAAGCAGCTTGCCGGGCTCCTCTTGCTTCAACACCGCGATGCCGTCGACGGTCCAAACGTAGTTCAACTTGTCGGCGCCGGCGGCTTGCATCTCGGCGAGGTTCGCGATCTGCGGCACGACTTCGATCGCTTGTCGGCCGTCCCAAGCGGTCGGAGCGCCGAGGGTGAAGCGGGGCTCCGGGATCTCGTTGCCGACCGTGATCATGATCTGCTTGGTCTTCACTTCTCGTTCGTAGACCGCTCGGAGCTCGAGCGTCAGCGATTCCGTAGCGGTCGTGCGGTCGGCAGCGAACGTGTACGAGAAGCGATCCGTGGCGACGACGGTTTCGCGGCCGTTGCGCTTAAGAACCCAAGAGAGCTTTCGCGCGCCGCCGGCTTGCGCCGTGATCGTCGCCTTCCCTCCTTCGGCGACCTTGAGCTGCGTAGCAGAGACTGCGAGTTCGTTGCCCGGCCGCACCGGTGGGCCGACCGCCGTGTGCTGCGTCTTTTGGTTCTCGTACTGGAGCTTGATCCAATCGGCGGAGCGAGCGACGCTCGAAACGCGGACTTCGTCCAAGTCGCCGAGGAAGTCGTAGTTGTGGTACCAGCCGCCGAGCCAGAGCCGTGCAGGGGTCTTGATGTCGAGCTTCGGGTTGCCCGAGCCGGCGAGCGCGCCGTTGAGATAGATTCGGCCTTCGCCTCCGGAGTAGGTGTGAACGACGTGAACCCATTCGTTGAGCGGAAGGATCTCAGGGGCGTCGACGTCGGAGAAGTCGCTATCGATATGGAGATGCGGCGGGCTGCGCAACAGCATGCGGATTTTGCTGCCGCGGTTTCCCCCTTCGTTCCCCCAACCGATGATCGTCGCGTTGGGGCGCTCGGCGCGAAACCAAGCCTCGGTGCTGTGGTTGCTTCCGCCGCTGGGATAGTTCGGAATCTTATCGCCGCAAAAGATCCCTTGCTTCCCCGCGAAATGGCGTCCGCTGCCGATCATGCCGGGCACGATCGTCGTGTCGACGTCTTTCGACGGGAGCGTGCCGACTTCATCGACCACGGTAGCTCCGAGATGCCAGGTGCTCACATAGCCGTTCGCGTCGTTGAAGACTGCTTTGCCGTTCGATTCGCTCTTCGCATCGGCTTTGCCGTAGAACATGCGCAGCTCTTGCTGAGCGTTGCCGACGATCTTCGGCACGCGAACCCACACGGCAGCCTCGCCGCGCTCGGCGTCCCAGTTTTCGATTTGATACGGCAGCGCGAGGCCCGCGGCCGTGGCGAAGCGGAGGTCTTCGCCGTGCGGTTGCGCTTGGGCGAAATCGAAGGAGTCGCGCTGTAGACGGACGAGCAGCGGAAAATCTTCCACGACGGCCGAAGCCGGAAGATTCGCTCCCTCGGGCGTCGTGAGAATGTAGAACGAAGCCGACCGCTGCCAGCCGTCGTATTGAGCCGGAGCGCGCGTCGCGCCTAAAAGAACCAGCAAGAGAACCGAAAACGAAACGACGACCGCCTGGGGCATGCGAGGCATAAAGGTGCGAATCCGAGTTGGGGTGCGGCGAGGAGACGTGTCTGCGACTGCGAGCTTGTTTGACGAGCTTGTGCGTTTGCTCAGACCGCCGGGCTTAGGCGAAGAGGTCTTTCACGACGCGGCCGGCGACATCGGTTAGGCGGTAGTCGCGGCCGGCGTGGCGATAGGTGAGCTTCTCGTGGTTCAAGCCGAGGAGATGCAGAATCGTGGCGTGGAAGTCGTGGAGATGGACTTCGTCTTCGGCGACGGCGCAACCGTGCTCGTCGCTCGCGCCGTAGCTGAAACCACCTTTGACTCCCCCTCCGGCGAGCCACGACGTAAACACTTCGGCATGATGCTCACGGCCTTTGGCATCTTTGCCGGTGTTGAACGGCGTGCGGCCGAACTCCGTGGTCCAGACGACGAGCGTGTCTTCGAGCATCCCGCGAGCTTTGAGATCTTTCAGCAGACCGGCGATCGGTTGGTCGACGTTTTTCGCCAGCGGTCCGTGCGCGGCCATGTCGCTATGCGAGTCCCAGTTGTTCGAGGCGCCGGTATCGATGAGCTCGATGAAGCGCACGCCGCGCTCGGCCAAGCGTCGGGCCACGAGGCACTGCCAAGCGAAGCCTTTCGTGCTGCCGCGCGGCAGGCCGTACAGTTGGTGAGTCGCTTCGGTTTCTTTCGTCAGGTCGAAGGCTTCGGGCGCTTCCGCTTGCATCCCGAAAGCGGTCTCGAACGATTGAATGCGGGCCGTGAGATCGGCGTCGCCGACGCGCTGGGCCAGATGGCGGCGATTGAATGTCGCAGCGAGGCCGAGCTCCAGGGTTTGCAGTTCCGCGCTCGATTGGCGGCGCTGGATGTTGGCGATCGGCTCCGGGCCGGGCGTGACGGGAGTTCCTTGATGGCAGCCGGGAAGAAAGTCGGAGGCCCACACTTGTCCGCCGGCGTACGGCAGGAACGGCGCAAGCACGACGAACGACGGCAAGTTCTGGTTGACGGTGCCGAGCCCGTGGCTGACCCAAGAGCCGATGCTCGGACGGGCGAACGTCACGGAACCGGTGTGGATGCCGAGGGTCGCTTGAAAGTGATCGGCATGGTCGTTGCGCATCGAGCGGACGAGGCAGAGATCGTCGGCGCAGGCGGCGATGTGCGGAAACAGCTCGCTGATCCACAGGCCCGACTTGCCGCGTTGCTTGAATTCCCACTGCGGCCGCTTGAAGAATTTCTCGACTACGCGGTTGTTCGGCGCGAACGCTTCGAGCATCTTCGCCGGGACTTGAAACGCTTGGTTGTGGTCGGCGATGAGGCGGGGCTTGTAGTCGAACGAATCGACATGCGAGACGCCGCCGCTCATGTTGAGGAAGATGACTCGCTTGGCGCGCGGCACGAAGTGCGGCGACTTCGGAGCAAGCGGATCGGCAGGCGAGGAAGCCGGCGAGCTGCTATTCGCCAGCAATTCGGAGACGATGCCGGGGAGCAGCATCGACCCGCCCACGAGCGAGCCGATCAGCGAGCGACGGGAGTAGCAGGGGTTGTCGTGCGGCATGGGGCAGGTCCTACGAGCGAAATTCCTTGAACGACCAAGCATCGCAAACTCGAGCCGGTGAAATCAATCGACGAAGATCAGCTCGTTGCTGCTGAGAAACGCGCGGGCGAACGCCGACCAAGTTTGTTGTTCCAATTGCGCCGGCGGAGTTTTGAGCGCCGTCAGTTTCTCGCGGTATTGCTGCAAGAAGTCGCGGCATTCGCGTTCTTCGTCGCTCGTCGGATCGCGCGTGAGCGCGACTTGAAACGCCATGCTCAATCGGCCGTGTTCGTCTTGCGTTGCGGCGAGCAGCCGGCCGGCGAATTTCTCGGCGGCCGTGTGCGCTAAAGGGTCGTTCATGACGAAGAGCGCTTGCAGCGGCGTCGTGCTCGGCAGGCGAACTCCGGTGCTGATGCTCGGGTCGGCTCCGTCGAACAACGCCAAATAGCGATTCTTGCGCAGCCGCTGTTGCATCAGATAGACGCTGCGGTGGCGGGTCGGGTAGTCGCCCGTAAACGGCTTGTGTTGCGACCAGTTCCAAGTGTGCGCCAACGGAAACGGATGCGCTCCGCCGCGCGACTCGTCGAGATCGCCGCTGACGAACAGCAGCGTGTCGCGAATCCCCTCGGCATCGATGCGATGCCGCGTCTGCTTCCAAAACAGTTCGTTCGTAGGATCTTGCTTGATGCCCGAGGCGATGTCGCCGCTGGAGAGCTGCCAGGCATGGGAAAGCAGAATGAGCTTGTGCATCGACTTGATCGACCAGCCCCCTTCGACGAACCGTGCCGCGAGAAAATCGAGCAGCTCCGGATGGGTCGGCGCTTTGCCTTGCTTGCCGAAGTCGTTGGGAGTCTGCACGATTCCCTTGCCGAAATGATGCTGCCAAATGCGATTGACCATCACGCGCGCGGTCAGCGGATTCGTCCGGTCGCTGATCCACTCGGCCAGTTGCAGCCGGCCGCTCGTCGGAACTTTTTCCGCCAGCGTTTGGTTGCCGAGCACGGCGGGAAAGTGCCGCGGAGTTTCGTCGCCCAAGCGTTTGGGATCGCCGCGGAGTTGGATCTTGGCGTTGGCCGGCTCCCCTTCGGCCACGGCATACGCGTTGTTCACGAGCGGGGTTTCCGTCAGCACGGTCGTCCGTTGCTTCTTCGCCTCGGCAACGGCGGCGTTCGCGGCTGCGACGCTTTTCTTTTTGTCGGCCTTCTCCTTATCGGAGACCTCGGGAGCTTTTTTCGCTTCGACGACGGCGGCTTCCAGACGCTTGATTTCCGCGTCGACCTTCGCCAGCTTTTCACGATGCGGCTTGAGCAGCGCCTCGACTTCCTGCGCCGGCATGAGCGGCACGAAGTCGGCTTGCATCCGGCTTACTTCGGCTCCCGGGAAGGGATAACGCGTGCTATTGAAAATGCCGTAGAGACCGTAATAGTCGCTCATCGTGAACGGGTCGAACTTGTGATCGTGGCAACGAGCGCAAGCGATGCTCGACCCGAGAACCGCTCGACCGAGATTGTCGATCGTGTCTTCGAGCGTCAGATGGTGTTCGCCGGTCCGGTCGCCGCCGAAGCGCCGCGCAATAGCAAGATAGCCGGTCGCGGTGATGCGTTGATACCGTTCGGCGTCGGTCTTGCTCGCAAGCAAGTCGCCGGCGAGTTGCTCGCGCAGAAATTGATCGTAAGGAAGGTCGCGGTTGAAAGCCTCGATGACCCAATCGCGATACTTGTGCGCTTGCGGCACCGGATAATCGGAGGCGTTGCCGCAGGTGTCGGCATAGCGGACGACGTCGAGCCAGTGTCGTCCCCAGCGCTCGCCGTAGCGCGGCGACGCCAGCAGCCGATCGACGACCGTTTCGAACGCGCGGGAAGAGTTGTCGGCGAGGAAGGCTTCCATCTCCGCCGGAGTCGGCGGAAGGCCCGTAAGGTCGAACGTGACGCGGCGCAGCAGCGTTCGCTTGTCGGCGTCGGGTGCGGGAGCGACGTTCGCTTGTTCCAAGCGCGCGAGAATGAACGGATCGAGCGAGGTTTGCGACCAAGCGGTGTTTTTTACTTGCGGCGGTTTCGAATCTTGCACCGGTCGGAACGACCAGAATTGCCGTCCCTCTTCCAGGCTCATGCCGAATTTCGGTCGCGATGCGATCGCCGAGCCCTTCGCGGTCGAGGCAAGGCGGGGATCGGGTGCCCCCATTTTCACCCAGGCGCCGAGGTCGGCCAATTGCACGGCGGGGAGTTTATCTTCCGGCGGCATTTTCAAATCTTTGTCGGTCTGCCGCACGGCGATGATGAGCAGGCTCTTCTCAGGATCGCCTGCGACGAGTGCCGGTCCCGAGTCGCCCCCCTTCAAGATGGCTTCGCGCGAGTCGAGCAGCAGCCCACCCTCGGCTTTCTTGCTTTCGGTGCTGTGGCACCCGTAGCAGCGCTCGACGAAGATCGGCCGAATTTTTCGCTCGAAGAATTCGATGCCAGCGGGCGACGCGTTCGTGGGAGCGGTTTCTGCGGCGTATAGAGGAGTCGAGCAGACGATCGACAGCAGCACGATCGAGATCGTGCGAGCTCCGGTCGCGTCGCAGGCGGGGAGACTTCGGTTCATAAGCGCCAACCAAAGGGGTTCGTCGGCAGGAGTTTGCGGTGGGACGGCGATCGATGTCGGCAGGGAGCGAATTTTTGGTGGGGACTCCCGACGGGCAGGCGGTTTCCATTCTAACAACAAGCCGCGGTTCTGGCGCGTCGAACTCGGCGCGGATTTCCCCGTTTTTTCGGTTCCTTCGGCACCCGACGCATCGCATAATCACCCGCTCACTTTCATCGAACGGCTACTTCCCCTAGTTCTGTCTCTCGGGATTTTGCGCACGCCATGAAGATTACCGACGTCGAAGCGATTTTCGTCTCTCAGAAGCAAGTTCGCGCACAGTGCGACAGCGGCCAAGACGCGCTGATCGTCCGCGTGACGACCGATGCGGGCATCACGGGAATCGGCGAAGTCGATAGTGCCCCGCTGGCCGCCAAGGCGGTGATCGACGGACCCTTCTCGCATACGATCAGCACCGGCCTGAAGCATCTGTTGATCGGGCAAGATCCGTTCGAGACGGAACGCCTGTGGCACACGATGTATCAACGGACGATCTATTCCGGGCGCCGCGGAATCGGCCTGCATGCGATCAGCGGGATCGACCTCGCGCTGTGGGATATCAAAGGCAAGGCGCTCGGCTTACCGGTTTGGAAATTGCTCGGCGGTGGTTTTCAAAAGCAGATTCGATGCTACGCGAGCACGCTCTTCGGGGCCACGCCCGCGGCTACCGGCGAACTTGCCAAGCGAATTCGCGACCGTGGGTTCAGCGCCGTGAAGTTCGGCTGGGCCCCGATGGGGCAAGATGCGAAGACCGACGTCGATCTGGTGCGCCAAGCTCGGCGCGGCTTCGGCGACGACGGCGATGTGATGATCGATGCCGGGCTCGTCTGGGACGCACGGACGGCGATCCAAAGAGCCCGCGCGTTCGCCGAGTTCAACATTGCCTGGCTCGAAGAACCGCTGCAGCCCGACGACTACATCGGCTACAAGAAGCTCACGGAAGCGAGTCCGGTGCATATCGCAGCGGGCGAATCGGAAAGCAATCGGCAGTCGTTCATCGATCTCATGGATCAAGGCGGGGTCGATATCGTGCAGGTCGATCTTACCCGCTGCGGAGGGTTCACCGAGGCGATGAAGATCGCGAGCCTAGCGGCCGACCGAGGGTTGAAGGTCGCCAACCACGGGTTCAGCACGTATATCAACGTGCATGCGGCCTTGCACTGGCTCAACGCAATTCCCAATGCCCTGATCGCGGAGTTCGTCGTGCAAGAGAACACCGACCTGCGCGAGATGCTCACGACGAACAACGTCCGCCAAGTCGACGGCATGCTCCCGATTCCGGACGCGCCGGGCCTAGGCATCGAACTCAATGAAGAGCAAGTGCGGAAGTTTCAAGTAGCATAACTTCGGCCTTCTTTTTCTTATTCGGAACTCCCATGCAGCGTAGAACCTTCCTCGCCGGCGGACTGGCAGCTTCCCTCAGTCTCAAGTCGGTGTCGTCGCGCGCGGCAGCCGAGCCGACGAAGCTCGACATCATCGATTGCCATACGCACTTCTACGATCCGTCGCGGCCCGAGGGTGTGGCGTGGCCGGGCAAGGGGACGCCGCTCTATCGCACCGTGTTGCCGAAAGACCTCCGCGCGCTGAAGCAATACCGGCCGGTGACGGGCACCGTGATCGTCGAGGCGAGCCCGCGCTTGGAAGACAATGCGTGGTTGTTGGAGCTCGCCAAGACTGACCCGTTCGTGGTCGGAATCGTCGGCCACTTGAAGCCGGGGGAACCGGAGTTCGCGTCGCACGTGAAGCGCTTTGCCGCCGATCCGCTCTATCGCGGCATTCGGGTCGGCTCGGCGACGGTGAAGACGGCGCTCGAAAAGAACGACTTCGCCGATCTCAAGATGCTCGCCGATCATGACCTGGCGCTCGATGTGAACGGCGGGCCCGACACTCCGGCGCTGGTGGCGCAACTCGCGGCGAAGTTGCCGCAACTCCGGATCGTGCAGAACCACATCGGCAACGTCGCGATCACGAAAGATGCGCCGCCGAGCGAGTGGCAAGCCGGCATTCAAGCGGCGGCGAAACACGCGAACGTGTTTTGCAAGATCTCGGCCTTGGTCGAAGGGGCCGGCCGGGGCGGTAAGAAGGCGCCGACCGAGCTCGACTTCTATCGGCCGTATATCGATGTGGTTTGGAATGCGTTCGGCGACGAGCGTGTCGTCTACGGCAGCAACTGGCCCGTCTCCGACAACGCGGCCGACTATTACACGCTCCAGCGGATCGCGCTGGAATACGCCTCCACGAAGGGAGATGCCGCCGTGAAGAATTTTTGCGCGCTGAATGCGAAGCGGGCCTATAAGTGGGTGGAGCGGCCGGGCCGGCTAAAGTAGTAGGCACGTTCCACGTGCCGTAACCACATGCGAGCTTGGAGCACGACCCACCTGCGCGCCACGTTCAGTCTCCGTTCAATAGCCCCGGATGCATATCCGGGGACCCGGCCGTACTCGTAGCGCGAAGCCGTATGTGGCGGACGGCACGTGGAACGTGCCTGCTACTTGGGTCTCTAGGGAAGTATTGTCGACAGCCTTGCGCCGGCGCCCTACAATGCGCGCGCACACCCGGCCCTATTCTTCTCGGCCGTTCTTCGCTCGCCGCACTCTCTGATTGGAGACTTGGTCATGCCTCGCACGCTGCCGGTCGTTTGCGCCTCCGTGTTCTTCGCACACTTGCTTTCGTCGGCTGCATCGGCGGCCCCGGCCGTGCCGTCGGCAGATGGTAAGCATTCGCACAACCATGCCCACGCGCACCGGATTCAATTCGACTTGCGAAGCGTGCGCGACGGCAATTGGTCGGACCCGACGATCTGGCAACCGGCCCGGCTCCCTAAAGAAGGAGACCGTGTTCTGGTGGCCCGCGATACGCGCGTCACGTACGACTCGGCGAGTAAGTCGACGATCCGCTTGCTTCAAGTCGTCGGGACTCTGGCGTTTGCTCGCGATTGCGACACGGAATTGAACGTGGCGTTGTTGAAAGTGCAAAACAGCGATGAGTGCAGCGAGAGTGGCTTCTCGTGCGACTTCCCGGGAGTGAATGAAGTCGGCGAGCCGCAAGCCCCGCAACCCGGCGCGCAACAGCGAGCCCTACCGACGCTCGAAGTCGGCACGCTCGCCGAACCGATTCCTGCGAAATATACGGCTCGCATTCGTCTGCATTATCTCGAAGGGCTCGATAAGGTCGACGCTCCGGCGATCGTCTGCTGCTCGGGCCGCATGGAATTTCACGGCGCGCCCTTGAGCCGCACTTGGGTCAAGCTCGGTGCGAATGCTGCGGTCGACGCGAAGACCATCACGCTCGCGGAGCCCGTCTCGGGCTGGCGTGTCGGCGATGAAATCATCGTCACCGCCTCGAAGAAGACGGCACGTCGAGGATCGTATCGCGACGACGCGAGCAAGATGGGAACGGAAGAGCGGCGGATTACGAAGATCGAGGGGACGACGTTGCACCTCGACGAGCCGCTCAAGCTGTTGCATTACGGCGAAGGAGAGTTTCGGAGCGAGGCGGCGAATCTCTCGCGCAACGTGATCGTCGAAAGCGCCGATCCGGCCGGCGTTCGCGGACACACGATGTACCACGCTTTCAGCCAAGGGGGCATCAGCTACGCGCGCTTCGCGCACCTCGGCAAAGAGGGAGTGCTGGGGCGCTACGCGATCCATTTTCATCTCGTCGGCGACACGATGCGCGGCAGCCAAGTGCTGGGGGCGGCGATCGTCGATTCGCAGAACCGTTGGGTGACGATTCATGGAACCGAATATCTCGTCGTTCGCGATTGCGTCGGCTATCGGAGCGTCGGGCACGGCTTTTTCATGGAAGACGGCACCGAGATCTATAACCTGCTCGATCGCAACCTCGGCGTGCAGGCCTTTCAAACGAAGCGGCTCCCGAAGCAAGTGTTGCCGTTCGACCCGAACGATGGCGCGGCCTTCTGGTGGGCCAACGGGCGGAACACGCTCGTGCGCAACGTGACGTGCGAGAACGATGAATACGGCTACCGTTTCGATATGAAGAATCTGAGCTCGTTCAGCAGCACGCTGCCGATTACGATGCCCGACGGCACCAGCAAACGGATCGATGTGCGCACGATTCCGATTTGGCGCTTCGAAGAAAACGAAGCGCATAGCGAAGGGGTCTACGGCTTAGTCGTGGCTTGCAACGGCGATAGCCAGCCCGACACCGCGATCCGCGATCAAAACATGCTCGACCAAATCAACAAGATCGATTGGACCGGGCCCGATGTGAAGCACCCGCACGTGATTCGCGGGCTCAAGATTTGGGAAGCGCACTATGCGTTTCGTCCGCATAGCCCGTCGATGCTGATCGAAGACATTCGGATCGATCGCGTGGCGTACGGCATCTATCGGCCGACGTTCGACAACCAAGTCTTCCGCAACTTGCATCTGACGAATGCCGGCGGCGAGCCGTTCAACCGCGGCATGGACGACGCCAGCGCGCAAGCCGGTCGGATCACGGTCGACGGCTTGAAGATCGGCAATTTCGTCGGCGGCAATCAAATGCATCCGGTCGTCCACATGAGCGACAACAATCTCTCGGGCACCGCCGCGAGCTATTTTCGTAACGTCACCTGGGCGAACTCCGACGGCAAGCGGCCCGTGTTCAATCGAGGAGGGAGTACGCGCGTCGATCCATTCGTGCCGGTCGGCGTGCCGTATTACGTTTACGATCATTACGGGCCGGGCCGGCATGCGAAGATCGTGAGCACGAAGGCCGCGGATTTGATGAAGGACGGCAACAAGTACAAGGCCGAGCCTCCATTGACCGGCGACGAATCGGTCGTGGCCGAAGTGAGCGATGTCCAGTGGCCGAAGCTGTTGGACCCGGTCGACGATTTGCCCCCGGCGACGATCATCACGCAAGCGGTTCGTAGCGGCGCTAAATTGCGCGTCGCGGGAATCTCGCACGACAACGGCGAGATCACTTCGGTCACGGTGAACGGCCAAGCGGCCGTGATCCAATCGAACCGGATCGGCGTGGCCGATTGGTCGCTCGAACTCCCTCTGCCGGCAGACGGAAAGATCATGGCGCTCGCGACCGATCGCGCGGGAAACATCGAGCAGACGGGGCACATGCGCCAAACCGACGCGCGACCTTAACCCCGACGATCTTTCGGACGATTTCGCTTACGCATGGCGATGCGTAGATGTTTCTATTTCCGGCGCAGAGTGGGCTTCCACGGGCTTCTTGGTAGCTGCCCAGGGGGTGGCGTTGCTAGAATAGTACCCTCGCCGGCCCTTGCTCCACTCCTCGAACGATTGCGCTATCGGTCATGAAATGTTCCGCTCTTTTGATGTCGTTGTGCATGTTGTCGCTGTTTGCCGGAGTCGCCGACACGACGGCTGCGCCGATCAATTATGAAACCGACATCAAGCCGATCTTCCGCCGCCATTGTTTGAAGTGTCATGGCGACGATATGCAGAAGGCCGATCTCAATCTGCAAAGCTACGCCTCGGCCATCAAAGGGGGGAGCGGTGGGAAAGTGTTGGTCGCCGGCCGGACCAGCACGAGCCTGCTCTTCGAAGCGATCACCAACTCCGACGAATCGGCGCGCATGCCGCCGAACGCGCCGCCGCTGCCGGAGAAGGAGATCGAGTTGATTCGGGCCTGGATCACCGAAGGGCTGCGCGAGACGGAAGGGAGCGAGGTGAAGACCGCGACGCGCGATCTGGCCTTTAAGCCCGCGGCTCCGGCCGGCGAGAAGATCGACGTGGCGATGTTGATGCCGAGCGATTTGCCGGCCGTTTCGCTGCCGCCTGCCGTGCGGCCGTTGCCGGCCTTAGCGATGGACGTCAGCCCTCGCGCGCCGCTCGTGGCCGTCGCCGGGCAGGAGTATGTGCGACTCATCAACACCGAAACGCAAAAAGAGATCGGTCGACTGCCGTTTCCCGAAGGGGTGCCACATGTGATCCGTTTCCACCGCGACGGCGCAGTGCTGCTCGTCGCCGGCGGCAAGCCGGTGCAGTCGGGCAAGGTCGTGCTGTTCGACGTGCATAGCGGTAAGCGACTAGCGGCCTTCGGCGACGAGCTCGATGCCGTCCTCGCCGCCGACTTGAGCCCCGACCAAAAGTTGGTAGCGCTCGGCGGTTCGGGCAAGGTCGTGAAGGTCTATTCGACGGCCGATGGTCAATTGAAATACAAGCTCACGAAGCACACCGATTGGATCACCTCCGTCAGCTTTAGCCCCGACGGTACGAAACTCGCGACGGCCGATCGAACCGGCGGCTTGCATCTTTGGGAGGCCGCCGGCGGCGGGATCGTCTTGACGCTTGCCGAACATAAGGGAGCGATTCGCGCGATCCAATGGCGCAGCGATAGTAAGCTGCTCGCGACCGCCGGCGAAGACGGCTTGCTCATTTGGTGGGATACGAAAGACGGCTGGCCTGCCGTATCGAAGCCGAACGCGCATCCTCCGAAGCGTCCGGAGGGAACCTACGGCGAATTGAAAAACGGAATTCTTTCCGCTGGGTTCGGGCCCAACGGACATTTGCTCACCGCCGGCCGCGATCGGTTCGTCCGCTATTGGGATCCCGCGGGGAATCAATTGAAGTCGTTTCCGTTGGAGCCGGCGATCCCGCTGACGGCTCGCATCACGTCCGACGGCAAGACCTTGATCGCCGGCGATGTCGCCGGGGCGATCCATTTTTGGCCGGCACCCTAGTTCGCGCTCGCTTCGAAACCACACCACATTTCTTAAACGATGTGAGAATGAATATGGCCTTTCAAGAACCTGCTTCGTTCCGATTCAACCGCCGCAGCGCGATGCAGATCGGGTTTTGCAGCGCGCTCGGTCTCTCGGTGAAAGACCTGTTGCGAGCCGAAGAAAAAGCCGGCGCGAAGGCCGCGCCGGCCAAGAGCGTGATCCATTTACAGTTGCCGGGCGGATTCGCCTCGCAAGAGTCGTGGGATCCGAAGCCCGAAGCGTCGGTCGAGTATCGCGGAGCGTTCGGAGTCGTGAAGACGAACACGGGGGACTTGTTCAGCGATCGCTTTCCGCGAACCGCTCAAGTGGCCGACAAGATCACGGTCGCCCGCTCTTGCTATTGCAGCATCCCTGATCACGCCCAGGCTCGTTATCACCTCAACACCGGCTATTTGCCGACGACGGTGATCGACTACCCGCAAATGGGAGCGATCGTGTCGCACAAACTCGGCCCGCGCGCCGGCCTGCCTCCCTATGTGGCGGTTCCCGACGTGGCAGCCGATATCGGGGGTACCGGCTACCTGAGCGGCAAGTACGGAGCGTTCGGTCTCGGCGGCAGTCCCGACCGCGCCGGGAAGTTCCAGGTGCAAGATATGGTGTTGCCGGGGACGTTGACGGAAGCGAACTTTCGCCGTCGTCAATCGATGCGCAACATCGTCGAGCAACAATTGCGAGCGTACGACAGCGACCTCGTGACGCTCGACGCGATGGACGATTTCTACAAGCAGGCCTACACGCTGATCTCGTCGCCGGAAGCGCGGGCCGCATTCACGTTGGACACGGAATCCGCCGAGACGAAGAAGCTATACGGCGTCGGCGAATACGTCGGGCCCACGGCTTCGATGGTCGGCGGGAAGTTGTTGTTGGCGCGAAGGTTGGTCGAAGCCGGCGTACGCTTCATCTCGGTGGACAACGGCGCCAACTGGGACGACCATATCGGCATTCAAAGGTCGTTCGAGTCGAAAGCCCCGGAACTCGATCAAGCGATCGCCGGCATGATCACCGATCTCGATCAACGTGGGCTGCTCGACAGCACGCTGGTGATGATCACGACGGAGTTCGGCCGCACGCCGAAGATCAATAAAGACAGCGGGCGCGACCATTGGGCCCGCTCCTACTCGATGGTGCTCGCAGGCGCGGGCATTACGCGCGGCCAAATCTACGGTGCTTCCGACGCGACGGCAAGCGAGCCGGCTCAGAACCCGCTCGTGTTGGCCGACTTCTTATACACGGTTTACAACCAGATCGGCATCGACGCCGACGACGAGTTGCTGGCGTTCGGCACGCGGCCGATCGAGATCGTGAAAGGCGGAAAGCTTGTGAAGGGGTTGCTCCGCTAACATCGCAGCCTGCTCCTGTCTCGCCGGCTTGATTACATGTTCCTTGTGAAGAGTTGATTCATGCGCTTTCGTTCGTCGGTTTTGTTTCTACTCGCGATTTCTATCTCGGCATCGACCGCCGATGCGCAGTATCAGCGGCATATCGAAGCCGTATTTCCGCGCGCCGGTCAACGAGGGACGACGATTGATCTGGAGATTCACGGGCTGTTTCTCGAAGACCCGCAAGAGGTTCTGTTTTATCGGCCCGGCATTCGCGCCGTAGCGATCGAAACCTTGCCGGATCTTTCGCAACTCGATGCCCAGGGGAAGCTCAATCCGGTCGATAAACGGATCGGCGGTCGAGCTTTCGGCGCGACCGTAAAGCAGCGGATCCGAGCGAAGGTCACGATCGACGCCGACTGCCCGATCGGCTTGCACCCGCTGCGCGTGCGAACCGGTAAAGACATCACGACGCTGTCGACGTTTTGGGTCACGCCGTTTCCCGTGCAGGCCGAAGCCGAGCCGTTCGGTGAATTGGCTCCGAACAGCGTGATCGCTCGGGCCGAAGTGTTGTCTGCACCGAACGTGACCGTCCTCGGCTACATCCTGCCGGGGCCGATCATGGATCACGACATCTATCGTGTGACGCGCAAGAAGGGGGAGCGGATCTCGGTCGAAGTGAATTCGGTCCGTCTTTCCAACATCTGGTGGGCCCGCGGAGAACTGGACCTACTCGTCAAAATCCTCGACGCATCGGGCAAAGAGCTGGCCTTGTCGGATGATACCGCGATGCTCGTGCAAGATCCGCTCGTCTCGATCTTGGCGCCGCACGACGGCGATTACTTCATCGAGATTGCGCAGAGCTTGTATTCCGATACGAGCAACTCGTTCTACACGCACTATCTGGCTCACATCGGAACCTTCGAGACGCCGCAAGCGATTTATCCTGCCGGAGGCATGGCGGGTCAGCCTCTCGACGTGACGTTGATCGGCGATCCGCTCGGGAACCGTGCTAAGAAAATATCGCTTCCCGCCGAGACGGGCGACTTCGAGCACGACTTCGGCGCGGCATATCCGCTGTCGATGCGCGTCTCGAAGTATCGGAACGTGCTGGAGTCTGCCGAGAAGAAAACGCCACCCGTAGTCAACGAGGCCGGCGAGCTTCCAGTGGCGTTGAACGGCATTATCAGTCGACCCAACGAAGTCGACGAATTCCGGCTGCGGCCGAAGAAAGATCAGGGATATCTCGTTCGCGTGTATGCCCGTTCGCTCGGCACGCCGCTCGATCCGCAAATCGACATCCGGCCCGAAGGGGCGGAAGACGCGGAAGTCACGGCGGACGACGTCGCCAACTACGAAGAGCGCGGCTTGCCGGGCGTGCCGAATGCGTTTCGCCGCCTCAGCATCATGGATCCCTCGATCGTTTGGAAGCCGAAAGGGGACGGCCCGCACATCTTCCGCATCAAGGACATCCGCAATCAAGGAGCGCCGACCTGCGTCTATCGAGTCGAAATCGAGCCGCTGGAAAATCGCGTCAACACTTACTTGGTAACGCGAAACTATTCGCGCGAATCGCCGCGCGATTCCGGCCTCGCGATCCCGCAAGGGAACCGCTGGACCTTACAGTTGGGCCTGAGCCAAGGTCAGGGCAATCCGTATCGCGACGAACTCCAACTAGTCGCCGAAGGTTTGCCGCCGGGCGTAGAAATGATTGCGCCGCCGATTCGCACGGAAGCCGGCTCGTATCCGGCGACCGTGCCGATTCAGTTCGTCGCGAAACCGGATGCCAAGCCGCAAGCGGCGTTGATTCGCGTGTTGGCTCGGCCCGCGAAGCCGGGAGTTGAATTTCATTCCCGCGCCGGACAGGCCATTCTTTACGTCGGCGACCACTTCGGGCAAAGCTCCAATTCGCTGATCGTCGATCAATACGCGCTAGCGGTGACGAACCCGGCACCATTCTCCGTCGATGTCGAAGTGCCGAAGATTCCGCTGATTCAAGACGGCGAGTTGTCGGTGAAGGTCAAGTTGCATCGAAAGCCGGGCTTCGACGAGCCGATTCAAATCGTATCGGCCTGGAACCCCGCCGGCGTAGGCTCCGAGCCGACGATGGAAATTCCCGCCGGCGTGTCGGAAGCGATCTATCGCTTCACCGCCACGACGAACGCGACGCCGGCGACATGGCAAGTCGCGATTCAAGCGCGCACGCTGCCGCGAGAACCTAAAGACGTCGCCGGAACCGGACAGCTGCAGGTGTCGTCGCCGTTTTTCAATCTCACGGTTGCGCAGCCCTATGTGCGGCTCGTGAGCGAGCCTGTGGGAATTCGCCGTGGTGCGAATGCGAAGTTCGTTTGGAAGGTGAGCCCGCAACATCCGTTCAAAGCGGTGGCGTCGGCGAAGCTTTCCGGCTTGCCGAAAGGAATTCAAGTCGCCGAGCCGCTGCCGGTGTTGAAGCCGAATGCCGACGAATTGGTGTTCGAGCTGCGAGCCGATAACGAAGCGTTGCTCGGGCAATACAAGGAGATCGGCGTCGAGCTCACGTTTCGCGAAGAAGGCCAGGAAATTCGCCAGCGCACGGGCGTCGGCGTTTTAAGAATCGATCCCGCACTTCAGAAGTAACCGCCGGCGAAAGTCGGCCGTACTACGAAATACGTCAGGTTAGTCGAACATGAAGAACGAAATGACTACGCATATTCGCCGCTTGAGCATGACGCTGGTTCACAGGGTCGTCTCGGCGCTCGCGCTCGCTTGGGGTGCGCTCTGTCCTACCTTCGTCGAAGCCGCGGCCGACGTGCCGAGCTTTCGGCAAGATGTGATGCCGGTCTTCTTCCGCGCCGGTTGCAATGCCGGGGGATGCCACGGAGCGTCGCGCGGTAAAGACGGCTTCATGCTCTCGCTTTTCGGCTACGACCCGAAAGGCGACTACTTCCGCATCACGCAGGAGATGGTCGGGCGGCGCGTGAATGTGGCGGCTCCTGAAACGAGCTTATTGCTGCTCAAGGCGACGGGGAGCGTCACGCATACCGGCGGCAAGCGCTTCGCCGTTGATAGCGATTACTACCGTACGTTGCTGGCGTGGATTCAAGCCGGCGCTCCCGACGATGCCGAGTCGGTGGCCGTGCCCGTCGAGATCACGCTCACGCCGGAGCGGATCGTGTTTCAAGGGCTCGGTACGCCGGTGCAAAGCAAAGTGACGGCCCGTTACTCCGACGGCTCGCAGCGCGACGTTACGAAGTTGTCGCTGTTTCTCACGAACAATCCGGCGACGGTCGCGATCGAAGCCGATGGCTTGGTGAAGCCGGTAAGCCGCGGCGACTCGCATGTCTTTGCCCGGTTCGATCGTTTTACGATCGGCTCGGAGATTATCGTGTTGCCGGAAAAGACGGACTTCAAGTGGTCGAATCCGCCGGCGAACAACTACATCGACCAGCTCGTATACGATCGCTTGCAGAAGCTCTATATCTTGCCGTCGGAGTTGTGCGACGACGAGACGTTCCTCCGTCGCATCTATCTCGATCTCTGCGGCATCCCGCCGACCGTGGCCGAGTATCGCAAGTTCATGGCCGATGCGAGCCCACGCAAGCGCGAAGCGCTCATCGATGAGTTGCTGGCAAGCGAGGCTTTCTCGCGCGTCTGGGCCGGGATCTGGGGCGAATGGGTGCGCTTGATCGCGAGCGGCTACATTCCCGATGCCACCGACGCCAAAGCCGCGAACACCTACGCGCAATGGATTCTCAAGCAGTTCAAGACGAACCGTCCGTTCAACGAGTTCGTCGCCGATCAGATCAAAGGCCGCGGCAGCAACCTAACCGATGCTCCGTCGAACCTCTACACGATGCTGGTGCAAGATCGCGCCTTCCGCCCGAAGGATTTCGCGGCGAATTTTGCGCAGCTCATGACCGGCATTCAGATGCAATGCGCCGAGTGCCACAATCATCCGTTCGATCGTTGGACGATGACCGATTACTACGGAAACGTCAGCTTCTTCAACGGAATTCGCCGCAAGCAGGGGGTCCAATACCGCGACTTCATCATCTACAACGACCCGACCGCCCCGCCGGCGAAGCACATCGTCGACCAACGGCCCGTCCCTGCGACCGTGCTCGGCGGCGAAGCTCCGGTTCCGCCCGATGTCGACCAACTCGAGGCCTTAGCCGCATGGCTGACCGCACCCGACAACCCGCACTTCTCCCGCAACTTCGCCAACCGCATCTGGGCCCACTTTTTCGTTCGCGGGCTCGTCGAACCGATCGACGATATGCGGATCAGCAATCCTCCGACGAACGGGCCGCTGCTCGACGCGCTGGCCGAGAAGTTCGCCGCTTCGGGCTTCAATCTCCGCTCTCTGATCCGCGATATTTGCATGTCGCGCGTGTATCAATTGTCGATCCATCCGAACGAGACGAACAAGGAAGATCGGCGGCAATTCTCGCGGCGTAGCTTGCGCCGTGCTCGTGCCGATATCTTGCTCGATTCGATCATCACGGCGACCGACGGCACGCACTCGTTCCGCTCTTGGCCGCAGGGAACGATGGCGATGGAATATCATCCTCGCGCCAGCGCGCCGACCGCCGGCGACCCGTTTCTCTCGACGTTCGGTCGTTCGAAACGGGGGAGCATCTGCGCCTGCGAAACGCGCAACGAAGTGACGATCTCGCAAACGCTGCATCTCTTGGTCGGTGATACGATGCAGAAGAACGTCGACAAGGGAACCGTCGTTCCGGACCTGATGAAGACGAAGAAGACTCCGGAAGAGATCATCGAAGAGCTTTACATCCGAGCTCTGACGCGGAAGCCGAAGCCGGAAGAGCTTAAAGCCTTGCTCGCGCTCCTTGCGCCGTCGGAAAAGCCCGACGCGCAGTTCTACAAAGATCTTTTCAGCAGCTTGCTGAACTCCAGCGAGTTCATGTTCAACCATTAAGTTTCATCGCTTGGTACGTCGATTGCAGATGGCAAGTCGGCCGGCGCGATCGGTTCGTGAAACACGATGGCTGACGCAGCCAGGCGTGCGCAACGATCGATCGTTTGCGACCGGTCACGGCGAAGTCGAGCAACCTAGTTCTAACCAAGCGAGTACGACATCATGGCCGCGAAATCGACGAACAAGAAGAGTGAGAAGAGCGAAAAGAATCTGCCCGAGGTCTCGAAACAAACGGCCGGCGGCATCGGGGGCGCCGTCCTAGGTGGAATGGTTGCCGGACCGATCGGTGCGATCGTCGGCGGCGTGGCCGGGGCGCTGGTCGGAAACTCGTCGGCCGCAGGTAAGAAACCGATCAAGAAGGCCGTCGAGAAAGTACGGGCCGAGTTGCCCGCCGCCGAAACCGTCAAAAAGCTGGCGGCGAAGGCGATGCCGACGAAGCTCCTGAGCGGGTCGGCAACCAAGAAGTCGACGACCAAGAAGTCGGCCACGAAGAAAGCCGCGAAACCGGCCACGAAGGCGAAGGCTTCGGCACCCAAGGCCGCCGCGAAGGGTGCGAAATCCGCCAAGCGCGCCGCGAAGAAGCGAGGTTAGGGAGCCCGAGGTCGAACAGGAGAACGAAAGCGTCTCTAAGCGAGAATCTCGGTGACGACATGTCCGTGGACGTCGGTGAGGCGCATGTCGCGTCCGCCGAAGCGGAACGTCAGCTTCCAATGATCGAGCCCGAGAAGGTGCAAGATGGTCGCGTGAAGGTCGTGGATCGTCGTGACGTTTTCGACCGCCTGCATGCCAAGCTCGTCGGTCGCTCCGTAGACGGTCCCCGGCTTCACCCCTCCGCCTGCCATCCAAATCGAGAATCCTTCGGGATGGTGATCGCGTCCGTCTCGCCCGGCGGAGTGGGGCGTCCGTCCGAATTCGCCGGCCCAAACGACGAGCGTCTCCTCGAGCAGGCCGCGGCGCTTGAGGTCTTTCAATAGCGCGGCGATCGCTTGATCGGTATCGAGCGCGTTCTTTTCGTGCCCTTTCTTGAGGCCGCCGTGTTGGTCCCAGGTGCCGTTCGAGGCGCCGGGCGGGCAGGTGATCTCGACGAAGCGCACGCCCGACTCGATCAAGCGCCGCGCTCGGAGGCATTGAATGCCGTATTGCCGTTGTGAAGCGATTTTGGAATCGATCCCGTACAGCGCTTGCGTCTCGCGGGTCTCGCGCGACAAGTCGACGATGTCCGGCACTAGCGATTGCATGCGATACGCCAATTCGTAGTTGCCGATCGCCGCCTCGATGGCCCGTTCGTCGCCCGAGCGATCGGCGAACGCTTTGTTCTGCCGCTGGGCCCACGCCAGCTTGGCTTCTTGGATGCGTCGGTCGTCGTTGCCGGGCCGGATGTTGTCGACCGGCGCCCCTTCGATGCGAAACTGCGAAGCTTGATTCGTGATCGGCAAAAACGCACTCGAAAACGTTTCTAAGCCGCCGCACGGCACCACGCCGAAGCTCAGCACCACGAAGTTCGGCAGGTTTCGATTCTCGCTTCCCAAGCCGTACGACACCCAGGAGCCGAGGCTGGGCCGGCCGGCGAAATTCGCACCGGTATGCAGATGCAGCACGCCGGTCGAATGGAGCGGCAAGTCCGCTTTCATCGAGCGGATCACGGCCAGGTCGTCGGCGCAAGTCGCCAGGTACGGAAACAGCGAGCTTACCGGCAGGCCCGACGCGCCGTGCTTCGCGAACTTCCACGGCGATTTCAACCAGAGCCGATCGCCGCGGGCCGTGGGATTCTTGGAGTCGGCGTAGGCTTTGCCGTCGAGTTCGTCGAGCTTCGGCTTCGGGTCGAACGAATCGACGTGCGAAACGCCGCCGTCCATGAAACAGAAAATGACGTTCTTCGCCTTCGCCGGAAAATGCGTTCGCACTGCGGCTGCTTCGTCGGCCCGAGCGCCGCGCCGCTCGTCGTCCAGCAAGCCGGCGAGCGCAACGAGTCCGAAACCGCCGGCGAAGTCTTGCAAGACCCGACGTCGCGACGTCGGCGCTTCGAGGCGGCCGGGGCAAACGTGAGGCGTTCGACGCGTAAAAGACATGGAGGTATCGCTGAAAAGTCGCTCGACGTCGGACGTCGCTTAGGGAATGTAAATGAATTCTTCGGTGATGAACAACGCATGGGCCGCATCGCGCCAGACCGGAACCGCCGTTAAGACACGCTCGTCGGCGACGCCGTGCAGCTTAGCCAACGTCTCGACCATCGCTTCGAATTGCGAACGCTCCTCGTTTGCCGGCAGGCGTCCGTAAGCGGTGCGGAACATCGCGTCGATGCGCTCGCCGGTCGAACGGTGCGAACTCTTGCAGAGCCGCTCGGCCCACACTTCGGCTTGCTGCAAGACGAAGGGATCGTTCAGCAATGCCAAGGCCTGCGCCGGCACTTGCGTCGCATCGCGACGACCCTGCGCGACTTTTCCTCCGGGTAGGTTAAACGCGCCGAGAAACTTCGGCGACTCCATCAGATTGAACTTAATGTAAACGCTCCGTCGCCCGGCTCCATCGAGCGGACCCGGAAATAATCTTCGATCGGCATTTGCTTGTTCGCGAAACGGCTGCACGCTCGAGCCGTAGAGGGTCGGATCAAGCCTTCCGGAAGCGGTTAGGATCGTGTCGCGAATCGCTTCCGCTTCCAATCGACGCGCAGGGAAATGCGAAAGCAGGCGATTTTCCGGATCGCTTTGCAAGGCCGCCGCCGACGGCGTTGCCGCAGCTTGAAACGTTTGCGACGTAACGATCAGACGAATCAACTGCTTCGTCGACCAGCCTTCTTCGACGAAGCGTGCGGCGAGATAATCGAGTAGCTCCGGATGGCTCGGCAAGTCTCCGATGCGGCCGAAGTCGTCGACCGTGCGGACGAGCCCTGCGCCGAACAAATGATGCCAGATCCGATTCACCATGACCCGAGCCGTGAGTGGGTTGTCGGCCGAGGAGATTCGCGCGGCCAATTCTAATCGCCCGCTTCCTTGGATCGAAGCAAATGCATCGTCGCCGAAGACTTCTAAATACCCTCGCGGCGCCGGCGGGCCGGGGCGTTGCCAATCGCCGCGAATGAAGATCGGCTGCTCGATGCCCGAGCCGAAGTCTCCCATGCCCGGCACGACGCGCGGCGACTGAATCTCGTTCTCGATGCGTCGATAGTCGGCGAAGAGCTGCGCGACTTCGGGAAGCGCCTGCGTCGAGTTCCGTAACAAGCCATGCTTCAATAAGGCACTCAGCCAACGAACGTCGTCATCGGTGCAAGCGTCGCTCGTCCACGCGCGCAAGGCACTGCGTACGGCGCCGGCGTAGTTACGGGCCACGTCGTCGAGCGTTTGCGGAACAGGTCCGTCGAGCAATCGGGAAAGGTGGCCGAGCGATGCTTCTGGCGGTTTCGGATCGTCGTGCAAGACGACCTGCGTGACGCCGAAATAAGAGCGGCGGTCTCCGGCCGCTTGATCCCAAGGAAGGCGGTAGTTCTGCTTGTCGCCGCCGAGCGACGAGAGTTGATCGGGAAACTTCGGATTGTCGAGCATCGTCATCAGCTCGACGTAGTTCCGCAGCGTCGCGCGCTCGTCGGGAATCGGAAACGTGATCCAAGTCGGCTCGTCGGAAGTGAGGGCTCGATAATTCTTGTAGTTCAATTGGCAATGGTTGGAGACCAGGCGCACGGCGCTGCTATGCCGTCCGACGACTTGAAAGCTCACATGCTTCCCGGTCTCGGGAAGCTGCGGCGATCGTAAGGTGCCGTTGAGTTTGTCGCTCAGTGCGTGAGTGTAATATCCGGCCGGCACGACGGATCCGACTAACGCTTCGCCCGCTCTGGCGACGACGAACTCGCCGCTCTTGGTGGGCCGCTCGCGAAACCCTTGCCCGCCGACTTCCCAGCCATGATCGCCGTCGCGCCGAAAATCGGCCCAAACAAGATGAGATTTTTCGGCTGCGAGTCTTTCTTGTTGGAGTTTTCGACGCGCGGCGACGAGCGATTGCCATTTTGCGGCGAGCATGGCGGCGTCGTCGGCCGGCTCGCGAACGAGCGTTCTCCAAACGTCGAACGGCTCGTCGACTGTCGATGTTTCCGCAGTCAGTATCTTTTGCCAAAGATCGAGCCGCTCGGCTTCTAAACCTGCGGCTAAGCGGGCCGCGTCCGTTTGTTTCCGATGGCGCGCCGCGGCGGCCTGCATATACTTCGCGACTTCCTCGGCATCGCGAGCCCAAGCGGCTGCGATGAGAGGGCGAATCTCGGCTTTCACCTCTTTCAATCGCTCGAGGGGAGCCCGATTCACCTCAGGCGTATCGATCGTATGACTGACGAGCCGCGAGCTGCGCAAGATGCCGAGTAGTGCATGGTAGTCGCGGGCCGAGATCGCGTCGATCTTGTGATCGTGGCAGCGTGCGCAGGCGACCGTGGTTGCTTGAAACGTCTTCGTCAACGTGTCGAGCTGATTGTCGACGAGGTCGTAGCCGATTTGCCGCAGTCCGATGCAATCGTCGTGGTTCACTTCGCCGAAGCGATAAAAGCCCGTGCCGATCACCGACTCGTTGAAGTGCTCGGCCGTGTTGAGACGCGGGCGAGGGAGCAGATCGCCGGCGATATGTTCGCGCACGAGCTGGTCGTAGGCAACATCGGCGTTGAAGGCGCGAATCAGATAATCGCGATAGCGCCACGCATAATGCACTTCGTAATTCCATTCGTTGCCGTGCGTCTCGCTGAAGCGGACGATATCCATCCAATGCCGAGCCCAACGCTCGCCGAAATGCGGCGACGCGAGCATGCGATCGACCATCGCCGCATATGCCGATTGCTGATCTTTGCCGGCTACGAGGGCATCGATCACGTCCTGCTTCGGTGGGAGGCCGGTCAACACGAAGCTGAGCCTGCGGGCGAGCGTGCCGAGTTCGGCATGGGGAGCGAGCGCGAGCGATTGCGATTTCAAATGGGCGGCGAGGAAGCGATCGACCGGATGGGTGCCGGCGTTCGTGTCGGAAGTTTCGGGCACCGGCGGCTTCTTCACCGGTTGCAAGCTCCACCAAGCGCGCCGTGCGCGGAGCGTTTCGCTCCAGGCGGAGTTCTCGGGTTTCACCGGTGACGCGGCGTCGGCGATGCGTGGATCCGCGGCCCCCGTCTTAATCCAGCGCTCCAAATTGGCGATCGCTTCGCTCGACAATTTTCCCTTAGGAGGCATTTGCAGCGAGTCGTCGCCGTAGCGCACGGCTTGCAGCAGCAAGCTCTTGCTTGGATCGCCGGGCACGATCGCCGGGCCGGAATCGCCGCCGCGCCGCGTGCCGTCGCGCGTATCCAAGCGTAGGTTTCCTCCGATTTTGCGAGCACTTGCCGAGTGGCATTCGTAGCAATGCTCGACCAGCACCGGACGAATGCGCTTCTCGAAGAAGTCGTGGTCGTCGGCGGCCGACGCAGGGCGCGCGGCAACCGAGACTGCGACGATCGTCATCGATAGGAATACTTGCCGACGTAACATCCGATTCTCGTTTATGTCGTCGGAGGGGTATGAATCGGATGTTGCGGCGGTTGCCGTAGGTCGCGCAGCAGGCTGTCGTAGGCCATGCTCAGATGGTCGCGCATCTCGCGCCGCGCACGTTCGGCATCGCTGTCGACGACCGCCGCGTAGATCGCCGCATGCGAGCGATCGGCGCTAGTCCGATGTTGGGCCGTCGGCGGAACGTCGAGCAAGTACGGACGTAATAGCTGCATCAAGGTCTCTTGAACCCCGGCAAGAATCGCGTTGCCCGAGAGCCGAGCCAAGGCCGTATGGAATTCGATGTCGGATGCGACATAGTCGGCCCGCGGCGCGTCGAGCGGAAGCAGCATCAGCGTTTCCAGCGCACGACGGGCCGGCAGCATTTCCTCCAGGCGACGGCGTTCGGCCGCGCGTCCGACGAGCTCCACTTCGATCAGTCGTCGAGCGTCCAGTAGTTGAAGCAAATCGTGCGACTCTCGGACCACGGTTCGTGCGAGCGCCGCATGCGCCGCATCGTTCAGCGAACTGGTGAGCGTGCGCGCCGCGGGCGAAGTCGTTTCTAAAAACGCACCGATGCGCGGCACGATCTTTACCGCCCCCTTCGCTTGCGCTTGCAGGAGGGCATCGCGCACCTGAGTCGCCTTCACTTGCAATCGTTCGGCCAGCGATCGAACGCTCGGCAACTGATCTCCGGCGCGGAGCTTTTCTTGCTCAGCGACTCGTAAAACCCTTTCCCAGACGCCGGTCGCGTCGAGCGCCGCTTCGGGGAGTCGTGAAAGTTTGGACGGCATATCTTGACAGGCCCGGCGCGAAGAGTGACGATCTGATAATCAACATGATTATCACGCCTTCGGCGGCTGTCAACCCGATGAATTTCCAAGCCCTGCGTCGATTCCGGAAGAAGCTTGCCGCTTCGGAGCCGGTCTATGGAATGTGGGTTACGTTAGAGTCGCCGAGCATCGCGGAGATCGCCGTCGGCTTGGGGCTCGATTGGATCGTGATCGATGCCGAGCATGGGCATCTCGATTGGAGTGAGATCGTGGCGCATTTGCGCGCCGTGGTGCGGAGCGACACCGTCGCCCTCGTGCGCTTGGCTGAGTTGAACGGCGGCGCCATCAAGCGCGCGCTCGATCTCGGAGCCGACGGCGTCGTGATCCCATGGGTCGAGTCGACCGAGCAACTTCGACAAGCGGTGGCGTTCTCGCAGTATCCGCCGGAAGGGAAGCGAGGCATCGGCGCAGAGCGGGCCACGGCCTGGGGGCAAGCGTTCGTCGAACACACGAGCGAAGCCAACGAGCAGGTATTGGTCGTGCCGATCTTGGAAACGGTTCGCGGCGTGGAGCAAGTGTCCGCATTGGCAACGCTCGCCGAAGTCGAGCTCTTTTTCTTCGGGCCTGCGGATCTTTCGGCCTCGGCCGGCTATCGAGGCGAATGGGAAGGGCCCGGCGTGGCGAAGCTGATCGCTGCTGCGAAAGAAGTGCTTCTCAAAAGCGGTAAGCAGTGCGGTGTGCTGGCGAAAGACACGGCCGATTTGCATCGTCGTCGCGACGAAGGGTTCCGCATGATCGGACTCGGCACCGATGCCGCGCTGTTGATCCGCAGCATTCGCCAAGGGCTCAGCGAGGTTGGGCGCGAGGCCTCGATTCGCGCCGACATTTCGTCCCCGTCGAGAGAGTAAGCCGAATGACCGCTAGTCATCAAGCAACGTCCAGGTTTCGGCTCGGGCAAACCGCGGATTTCTTTACCGACTCCGGCGAGCCTCGCTATCGGGACATGGGGAGCGGCGTTGCCGAGCACTATGCGGGGATCGAGTTATCTCGGCTCGAACGACACGAACCGGAAGTGCAAGCGGAGCAGCTGCGAGGTCTGCACGGTGTCGTCGTGCTCACGCCCCGTATTACGGCCCGAAGCTTGATGCTCGCTGATGAGTTGCTCGTCGTGGCGCGGTTCGGCGTGGGATACGACTCGGTCGATGTCGCCGCCTGCACGAATCGCGATGTCGCTCTGACGATTACGACGGGAGCGGTCGATAGGCCGGTCGCCGAAGCGACGATCGCCTGGATGTTGGCGCTCACGCATCACGTCAAAGCCAAAGATCGGCTGGTGCGCGAGGCTCGTTGGAACGAGCGCTCGCACTATATGGGCTCCGAGCTGCGCGATCGGACGTTGGGCATAGTCGGCTTCGGCGGAATCGGTAGGAAGGTGCTTGAGCTATTGCGCGGTTTCGGCATGCGTCCGCCGCTGGTGTTCGATCCGCATGTCGACGAGCGAGCGATCTCGGAGTTCGGTGCGCGACCTGCGAGTTTGCGGCAAATGCTGACCGAAGCCGACTTCGTTTCGTTGCATTGCCCGCTGACGGAATCGACGCGCGGGCTCATCGGCTCGGCCGAACTGGCGCTAATGAAGCCGAACGCTTACCTCATCAACACGGCGCGCGGCGGGATCGTCGACGAAGAGGCTCTTTATCAGGCGTTGGTTGCCAAGCGAATTGCCGGCGCGGCTCTTGATTGTTTCGACGGCGAGCCTCTTACGATGCCGCCGAGGTTCGCGGAATTCGAAAACGTGCTGCTCGCACCGCATGCGATCGCCTGGACCGATGAGCTGTTCCGCGATATCGGCCGAACGGCTTTCGGCGGTGTCGTCGAGCTTATCGAAGGACGACGGCCGCGCGGGGTCGTGAATCCGGAAGTCTTCGAGCGCCCGACCTTTCAAGCCAAGTGGCACAAGTTGCAACGGGCAGACGCCGGCCGGGTGGAAGCGCAGCGTTAATACCGACGTTAATATCGACGCCGGCCCATGTGACCGGGGCCGAGATAAGTCGGTACCCGCGAGCGAAACTGTCGCATGGCGAGGGTTCCGAGTTACAATCGTCGTCGCTGCAAGATTCGCTGCGCTAAGGTCGGCGTGAGCGAATGCTTGTCCCTAACGTAATGGAAGTCTGCCGATGAAATTTCAAGCTCAGTTGCGATATCGTTTGCTTCCGCTGCTGATGAGCATCGCTTCCGTCGCGAACGCCGCTCCGGGCGAATCGCTTCCGTCGGCAGTTCAGGAGCGGGACCTCGATCTCGCCGCTTGCCAGTCGTGGACCGGCGCGGCGACGAAAGCAGCCTCGCTCGACGACGTGTCGGGAGCGTTGGGGTTGATGGTTCCGAAGTATCCCGGCTGGGCCGCAGGCATCGTAGCGAAACCGGGAGAAGCGGAGACGTTTCTTTATCGAATCGCTCTCACGCGTCCTATTAAGCTTGGCGCGCTTTACATTCCGCGGAACTATGAAGCTCGGCTTTTGAAGGCCGACGCGCCGTATCCCGGCGATCCGAAGAATGAGACGCACTGGGTGCAACTTCATGCGCCGGCTCAAGCCGGCGGCTCGACGTTCGCTTTGGCGAGTGAAACGGAGTGCCGCGCTCTGTTGTTCCGCGAAACGATCGGCAACGGACGCTCGCACCTGCAAGGCGTGCGACTTTATACGCCGCGGCTGCATAACGTGACGCCCGACTCGCAGCCTTATGCCGCCGAAGAATATACGCCGCCGAATACGGACCATCCTACGCATCCCGCCTCGAACCTGATCACCGGACAAGGGGCCTGGAAGAACGCCGGTAAAGATCAATCGGGCCGTGTGCCGCGAGCGCCGATCAACGATCTCTTTCCGTGCGTGTTTTTGGTGAGTTGGAATGAGCCGCAACAACTTGCCGGCTTGGTCTTGAATTCCAATTTCGAGAAGTTCAGCGTCGAAGTTTTCGACGGTCCGGCCGATGTCCATCCGAAGGCGGGAACTGCGGCGGAATGGCGCGCGCTCGATGTGACCGGCGGCCCGGCGATTCCGAGCGAAGCAAAACAAACGTGGCGCTATTTGAGCTTCCCGCCGGTCGCGACGCGGGGCCTGCGATTAACCGCCGCCAAGACCGCCGAAGGGCCGCTCGCGGAAATCTCGGCGCTCCACACGCTGATCGATCTCGGGACTCGTCCGGTGCCGACGCGCTCGGTCCGCGAGTCGTCGGCGCCGATCACGATCAAGCTACCGCTGGCCGAAGCAATGAACGTTACGCTCGGAGTGAACACGCCCGATGGTCGGCGTATTAAAAATCTTGTCGTGCGCGAACCGCGCGCGGCGGGAGAGCAAGCGATCGGTTGGGATCTTAAAGACGGCGACGGCAATTTCGTCGCGCCGGGCAAATATCCTTGGACGGCGATCACCTATCCCGATTTGCGCACGCGCTACGAGATGACGGTGTATCCGAACGTCTCGCGCTACGCGCCGGAGAATTCTCCTTGGCTCAACGCCTTGAACGGCAGCGGCGGCTGGATGGCCGACCATTCGCCGCCGGTCAGTGGTTGTGCGGCGGGCGACCGTGTGTATCTCGGTTCGTATGTCGCCGAAAGCGGAGTATCGCTCATCGAATGCGATCTCAAGGGGCAGAAGCTCTGGGGGCATCATTCGTTCGCCGCTTGGACTGGCCCGCAATTTCTCGCCTCCGATGGCAAGGAAGTGTTCGTCGGCGCGAATATCTTGGATACGAGTAACGAATCGGTTTGGGCGGTCGATATGACCACGAAGGAAGTTCGCCGCCCGTTGTCGTTGGTGCCGACGTCGACGCGCCCGCGCGGCATGCGCGGCTTGGCCGTTCACGACGGCAAAATCTACATCGCCTGCCAAGGGGTGGAAAGTTATCTGACGAATGCCGCTTCGGCCGACGATGTCGACGTGGCGAAGTGCGTGCCGTTTTATCCTCCGGCCCGACCGCCTCGCGTGCAGTACGAGATCGTGCCCGACCGGCGCAACGACTTTCTCCGGCTGTTTCGTCTCCAAGGAACGCCGCCGGGAGGAGCGACGCAGTACACACTCGAACGCCTACGACCGCTCGGCATTGAAGCCGATCAGCAGCATGTCGTCGTGGCATTTCAGCGACCGGTCGCGATCGGCAGCCTTGCGTTTCCCCTGCCGCAGTTGAAGGGGGCGCGCGTCGTCGTCAGCGTGCTGAAGGGGACTGCTTCGTACCCGCCCGACGCCGAGCGGGAAGACTCTTGGACACGCTTGCCCGATCAAGCGAAGCAAGCGTGGGACGTCGTTCCGTTGCCGCCGAATACGGAGACGCGCGCTGTGCGGATCAGCTTCTTGCGCGGCGCCGCGGGCGAAGGGGATCCGTTGGCCGGCCTGCTCGAGAAACCGAAAGCAAAGAAAGAAGGTTTCGACGGCCTCGACAAACCGAAGACCGCAAAGCGCGACGACATGCTGAACTTCGGCGGCAGTTCCGAAGGAAATCCGGAATACGGGCTCGAAGGGATGAAGCTGTTGCGACGTCGCTTGGCGAACGTGGCCGGAGACGCGAAAATTAGCGTGAGCTCCGGCAAGGTCGGAACCGATGGTGTGTGGGATGCCGAGCGGACGAGCCCGCTGACGGAAAAAGATCCCGGCATCTATCTGATGCAATGGTCGCAACCGCAATCCCTGCGCGGTTTGGCGATCAAAGAGATCGACGGTGAGCTCACCAAGATCGACGTCCTAAAAGATACCGGCACGCAAGCCGTCGAGTTGCGCGGCGACGAAGGCTGGGAGACGATCGCCGAGTATCGTCAGGAACGACGCGACCATCATACCGGTTTCCCTAGCGCCAACGGCACGGCGCGCTATGTCGACGGCTATGTCGATTTCGGGCGCGATGTGTCGACCCGCGCCGTGAGGCTGCGAGTGGTCAAGCAATGGACCGATAACCTGCCCGACTCGCGCGGCATCCGCGCCGACTTAGGCGGGGTGAAGCTCGATGCTACCCGTTGCCGCATCTTCGGCGTAGCGGCACTCAAGTATCTCGGCGGCGAGCCCGCGATCGATGCCGCGGCGTTCCAACGGATCGAAATTTACGATGCCCGTTCGGGAGCCCCCGTCGGCGAAGTGCCGCTCGCACTGCCGGGGCAGATCGCGGTCGACGCGAAAGGGGAATTGCTTGCGGTCTCCGGCACGTCGATCGTGCGCGTCGATCTCAAACAAGGGAAGCACGCGAAGCTGATCGACGGATTGGAGCAGCCCACGGCACTCGCCTTGGACCGGCAGGGAAATATCTACGTCTATGAAAACGGATCGGCTCACAAGCAAGTGCGCATTTACGATCCGTCGGGCACTCTCTTGCGTTCGATCGGCAAGCCGGGCGGATTCGTCGCCGGAGCTTGGGATGCCGAGCGACTCGGCGACGTCACGGCTTTGGCGGTCGATGCGCAAAATCAGCTGTGGGTCGTCGAGAATCAATACCACCCGAAGCGCATCACCGTTTGGAGTACGAACGGCGAACTGATTCGCGAGCATCTCGGCAACACATCGTACGGCGGCGGCGGCGTGCTCGATCGCAAGGACAAGAGCCGGCTATTCTACGGCCCGATGGAATTCGAACTCGATTGGAAAACCGGACTGTCGCGGATCAAGTATCTGAATTGGCTCGGCAAGACGCCTCCGGGCGAAGTGCTACACGAAATCGACGGCAGAAGTTATCTCGTCACGCGGGCGGGCTTCGCCGAGCAACAGGTCGGCGTCGTCTATCGCTATGAACAAGGGAAGGCTCGACTCGCCGCGGCGATGGGACAAGCCGATATGTTCGAGCCGCTTAAAGAGACGAAGCTCTGGAACGAACTCGGAAACAAACCTTTGGCTCAAAGCTCGTTCTTGTGGAGCGACCTGAACGACGACGCCGAAGTGCAAGCGATCGAGGTGAAGCTGTTCGATGCGAAATCTCGCCAAGGACTCACGCTCTTCAATCGCGACTTGGGTATTCAAGGGGGTCCCACGCGATATACGGTGAAGCAGTTCTTGCCGTCGGGAGTGCCTATTTACGAGATCACGACGAATCCGAAGCTCGCAGGAATCATTTATCGACTCGACGGCGGCGGCTATCACAAGGTAGGCAATCAGATCCACGAAGTCGGACTGGCCGCCGACGGCATGACGCGCTGGACGTATCCGGTCGACGGGATGGGCGTGCAGCCGTTTAATACCACGAAGCCCTGGCGGCGCGATCAGATTACGTCGCAGTTCGGCATCGTCGGCCATGAATCGACCGGAGCGCAAGGACCCGGTGAGTTCGTGATCATTCACGCCAACACCGGTGCTTGGAACATTTGGACTCATGATGGGTTGCTCATCGGTCCGCTGTTCCGAGACTTGCGTGATCCGCAAGCGAAGCCCTGGAGTATGAAGGAGCATGCCCGCGGTAGTTGGCTCGAAGACATTACCAGCGGCCAAGAACATTTCCGCGGCCACTTCAGTCGCAACGAGCAAGACGGGAAGTATTACGCCATCGCCGGGCACAACCACATCTCGGTCCTCGAAGTCGCCGGGTTGGAGCAAGCCCAGCGGATCGGCGGAACTCTCGATATTACACCGGCCGATCTCGAGCGCGCGCAGAAGTGGGACTTGAACCGTGAGCAAGTCGAGGTCTATCAACGGGCCGCGGTCGTCGATGCCTATCGGCTGCGCAAGCCGCCGGCGATCGACGGTCGCCTCACCGGTTGGGGAGCGGCCGATGCCGCGATCTCGGGCCTCGACGACGATTACCGCTCGACGACCGGAGCCGAGTTCCGCATCGGCTACGACAAGGAATCGCTCTACTTGGCGTGGCGCGTCCGTGGCTTAGGGCCGCTTAAAAACACGGGAGAGCAATGGGAACGGCTGTTCAAGACGGGAGCCTCGGTCGACCTGCAACTGGCGACGAGCTTGGAAGCCACAGCAGATCGACAGGCTCCGGAAGTCGGCGATCTGCGGCTGTTGTTGACCTTCGTCGGCGATAAGCCGAAGGCGGTGCTTTATCGTCCGGTCGTGCCGGGCACGAAGCCGGAGAACGTCGTGCGCGTGACGTCGCCGACCGGCGAAACGACGTTCGACGAGATCAAACAACTGAACGACGTGCGACTCGTGCGCTCGGGCGATGACAAGCAGTACACGCTCGAAGCGGCGGTGCCGCTGAGCGCGTTGGGGATCAAGCCGGAGCCCGGCTTGCGATTGAAGCTGGATTGGGGGGTGCTCGTCAGCGGGCCCGACGGCAATGAAGTGATGCGGCGAATCTATTGGTCGAACAAGGCGACGCAGATCGTCGCCGACGCACCTAGCGAAGCACGCTTGCAGCCGCACCTTTGGGGGCACGTTCGCTTCCAAGACTTACGCCCCACGGCGGAAGAGCAACTAGAAACTCTCGCCGGCGACAAGAAGGCAAAAAAGAACTCCGTCGATGACTTGCTCAACGACATCAAGCCGGGAAAGAAGTAATTTCCGGCGGAGA
This sequence comes from Planctomycetia bacterium, assembly GCA_021413845.1. Taxonomy (NCBI): domain Bacteria; kingdom Pseudomonadati; phylum Planctomycetota; class Planctomycetia; species Planctomycetia bacterium. The sequence continues at coordinate 57,568 of JAIOPP010000001.1, forward strand.
TGGAAGCGATCCGAGCTCCGATCGTCATCGCTTAAACGAAAGCGGAAAACCTGCCTGTTCGATTTAGGCTTTCCATCAACCGCGAGTCTTCAGCGATCGTAAAGACGGCTTCGTTAAGCTAGATGACGCGCCGAAGTTTCCGGCCTTTCGACTTCACGACTGAGAAGACCCAGCGACGATTCGCGAGGTCGAAGTAGCGGGCTTAGACCGGTTTTTGGAAACCGAAGTCCGACCGTATCTCTGACCAACTCCGGAATTGAACTTGGGTCTCGACGTAAACCCTTACAGCGTAAAAGTGGGCGATACAGGACTCGAACCTGTGACCCCTAGCTTGTCGAGCGATCTTGGGCCTCGACTAAAAACCGCATGATTATCGAGGAATAGTGCGATTATATCGCTCGCTTGGACTATTTCAATCTCTTTCGTGAGCGCTCATTTTCTTTCGAGAAAAACGCGTATTGGCGAAGCGACGTGTGCCGAAACGCCGTAGAAGATTTTGGCGGTGGCCGTTGCTTGATGCGGAATGATTCGAGGCAATCGTGTCGCGACTAGCGGCGTCGCGAAAGAACGAAGATCGAAAGATCATTTGCGCCGCGAAACGAGATCGGTGTATCTTGATCTCGCTCGAGCAGGCACGGCAGTAGGCCCACTCCAACCTGCGAATCCCGATGGACCGTAAAAACTTGCTCGGCAACCAGATCGACCTGCTGGCCTAGTTCGTCGCGCGACTATGCGGCCTCTAAAGGTTCGGTCCACTGTTCGCGACCGGATAGCCGCACTATGCTAATTTCTCGTCCCAAGTCGTGGGCGAGGCGCCGATCATTCGTCGCCGGAAAGTCCCTTCGCTGACGGGCATCGACGCACGTTTCATGAACTCCGCACTCCGTACGAATCGCCGATGACTCCTAAGTCTCTTAAACCGCTGCTGGAACTTTTCGGAACGTTGAATTCGAACTCTGACCTGACACGGTTTCGCAGCGACTATCGCGAAGTTGTTCGACGACTCCCCGACAACTGCCCTGGTTTCCTGGTCCGCGCTCAGCATACGCTCGTCGACTGGGGAAGTCGACTGGATCACGAACCCGAAGTCGTCCTCGGGCAATGGCAAGCTCTCTCCGACGACGAATTCGACTCACTGCCCGACGCCTTGCAAACGCTGCTGTTTCGACTTATGCCGAAGTCGAAGTTTTCGCCCGACCAATGGCGCAGCTTCCTCGCCGAATGCAAAAACGCTAAGCTCGTCGAAGCCCTGCTGAAGCTACGCTTGATCGGCAAGAAAGACCTTTGCACGTGGATCGTTTCCGACCTGCAGTTCTTTGCTCAAAGCGCCGCGTTAGACTTCGCCGTACGTGCGAACTTGTTGAAGCCCAACGGCAAGCTCTGGGGGACGATCGCCGAGTCGGCGGCGCGTTCCTCTCGACTCATGTCACGAAACGAGCTGCTGGTGTCGGTCTACGAACGCTGGAAAGACGCGCATGCCGACCGCGCTCTCACCACGTTACTTTCGACGGACAGCGACGAGGCGTCGACCGCGCTATTGTCCGTGTTGCTCGATTCCCCCACGAGCGCAGCACGCTTCATTCGGTTTCTCGCGCCGGAATTGGGCCGGCAGAATTCATCCGAGTCGGCGATCGAGCGCGTAAACAATTTGTTCTCGCAACTTTGCGTAGATGCGTTAACCGGAACAAACGACGCCCTCCGCCTCGAACGCGCCGGGACTGCCTTTGGATTGTTGCGTTTAACTTATGATCTCGCACGCTTTAAGACGGACAAGCCGGAGTTGAATTCGGGCATCGAGTTGACGCTGCGAAAATCGGCCGTGGCGATCGCGAATTCCATCGCCCATCGAATTGAAGAAAACCCCGCCGCCCCGCAAAACTCGGCGTTTGTAACGCTAAGAGGGGGCGAAATGGCAGCCGTTTTGCGCGGGTGACCTGCCCCCATCAAACGAGTCCGGTCGCAAGGTGATAAACTTGCGGCTCTCACTTGAAAGGGGAAGGTCATGGCGAGAAAGCGATTGAGTGTAGAGCAGATCATTCAGAAGTTGCGGGAAGCGGAGTTGGAGTTGGCGCGCGGGCAGACGGTTCCGCAGGTGGCGAAGAAGATCGGCGTCACGGAGCAGACTTATTACCGCTGGCGAAAAGAGTACGGCGGCCTGCGGACGGATCAAGCGAAGCGCTTCAAGGAACTGGAGCAAGAGAATTCGCGACTGAAACGGCTGCTGGCCGACGCCGAACTCGACAAGGCGATTCTGCGGGAGGCCGCCGCGGGAAACTTCTGAGCCCGACCGGTCGGCGACGAGTCGTCGAACACGTGCGGGAGACGCTCGCCGTGAGCGAGCGTCGAGCCTGCCGTGTGTTGGGACAAGCGCGGGCGACGCAACGTCGCCCGCGGCTCGTTCCCGACGACGAACCGCGATTGGTCGGGCGGATCGTGAAGTTAGCGAGCGACTACGGTCGCTACGGCTATCGTAGAATTACGGCACTTCTGCGTCGTGAAGGCTGGAGCGTGAACCATAAGCGAGTCGAACGGCTCTGGCGCCGCGAGGGCTTAAAAGTGCCGCAGAAGCAGCCGAAGCGACGTCGGTTATGGTTCAACGACGGCTCGTGCGTCCGGCTGCGGCCGACGCATCGCGATCACGTCTGGAGCTATGACTTCGTGCAGGCTCGAACGCACGACGGTCGCGCCTTCCGGATGTTGACGGTCATCGACGAGTTCACGCGCGAGTGCTTGGCGATCGACGTGGCGCGGAGGCTCACGAGCGAAGACGTGCTAGAACGGCTGAGCGACCTGTTCATTCGCCGCGGCGTGCCGGAGCACATCCGCAGCGACAATGGCGCGGAGTTCACGGCCACGAAGATCAGAGAGTGGTTGCAACGGATCGACGTCAAGACGCTCTACATCGAACCGGGGAGTCCTTGGGAGAACGGTTACGTCGAATCGTTTAACGGTAAGCTGCGAGATGAACTCTTGGAGCGTGAGATCTTCGACACGCTCCGGGAGGCGAAGGTGCTCATCGAACGATGGCGGAGAGAGTACAACACGATCCGGCCGCACAGCTCGCTCGGCTACCGACCCCCGGCACCCGAGGCCGTTCAAGCTTGGTCTTTTCGCTACGCTGCGCTCCGCGAAAAGACCAAGCTTGATTCATCCGAGTCCTAACATCACACTTGGTATCAGTACCGGGGGCAGGTCACTAGTACGCCATCTTCAGGTAGATGAAGTAGGGCGCGATTGCATTATCACGCGCCCAGCTTTCTTCGATGATCTGTTCTAGCTCGGCGGAAATATCAAGGCACCAGCGATCGCTCCACCGCGCATCGAACCAGTCGGCAAGTTTTTGACATGCATCCTGATCGAGGACGTCGATGTTGAGTTCCCCTTGGTGCCGAAGTCCGGCGAGCGTCAGGTTGCTGCTTCCCAGGTAGCCGACTTTCGGGCTCACTGGGTCAGGGCGGAACAGCAGATATAGCTTGGCGTGCAGCGTGTGGCGGAGGAACAGCTTGACGACGACTTTCTTCGCCCGAAGCTGTGCCGCAAGTCGGCGAAGACCTGCTTCGTCGGCGTTGTTAGGCGTGCCGACCATGAGCTGGTTACGAAATTCCAGGGCGAGCTTCTTCTTGAGACGAACGGCCGTGGCATTATCGATTCCGTCTGATGCGCCGTCCTGTTGGAGAGATTCTCGAAGCTCTTCGTAAGGAGACTGATGCATGCCCACGAGGAGCCGACAGCAGTTTCCCTCGCCACCGGACCAACGTTCGACGAGCTCGTCGACTTGCCGCCAGCCTCGCAGGTTAAAGTAGCCAACGCAAAAGTCGGCGCGATCAGAAACCGTAAGGGTGCTGCGCAATGCTGGAAGCAGTGATCGATCGATATTGTCGAAGATGTGCGGCATGATAACTTGACGTACTTCAATGGGAGTCAGGTTTTACGAGAGAATTCGGTGCGTCCAGTAGTGAGCGGGTCTCGACAAGGCTTGTCGGTGATTGATTTGCGGAATAGTCCGGCGCTGGCGCGACAACATTCGCTTTCGCGGTGCTGAATTTGCAGTGCTGCGACGGCACCTTTTCGCGGTGTCGTGTACGAGCGACTTTACCAGAGGAGCCCAGTGCATGACAGCACTCGCGGGCGCGCATTTCGCGTTGCTGTGATTTGCAAACGCCCGGATGCGAACAGATGGGCAACTAGCTTAACGATCGAGCTAAATCCCGGGGGCGACCGCGTCAGAATACTTGAGCGAACGCATACCTACCGCGATCGCTTGTCGAACGTCTCGTTCGACCTCTCCCACCGGTTTTTCTTCGTCGAAGGAGAGTCCATGGTCAGTTCTACGCTCATGAATCATTGCGGAGCTCGGCAAGTCAACGCCGCAGAGTTGGCGACGATCGCACCGCCGCCGCCGACACAGACTTGGTTTCCGCTCGCCCACCGTGCCGTGCTCGACTCGGTCTGCGGTGCACTGGAAGGTGCCGGCTTCTTCATCTGTCGGAGCCGCTTGTCGGTTTCGCACGGCGGCTCGCGGTTCTTCGGTACGCTCGACCTGACAACGAACGTCAGCGAGGGCGTGTCGCTCGCCGTCGGGATCCGCAACTCGAACGATCAAAGCTTTCCAATCGGCTTCTGTTGCGGCCAGCGAGTCTTCGTGTGCGACAACCTCGCCTTCACGAGCGAAATCGTCGTCAGCAAGAAGCACACGCGTTTCGGCCAGGAGCGGTATCTAGAAGGCTTGGCCCGAGCGGTCGGATCGCTTGATCAATATCGCCGCTCGGCTGCCGGCTGGATCGAACGGATGCAACAGTTCGAACTCGGCGACGACCTCGCGAACTCGCTGCTCCTGCAAGCCTACGAACGAAAGATCGTCGGGCTCCGGCTTCTGCCGCTGGTCGTCGATGAGTGGCGGAAGCCGTCGCGAGAAGAGTATCGTCCGCGCACGGCCTATTCACTGTTCAACTGCTTCACAGAGGTCTTGGGCCGTGAACGTCAATCGCGGTTCCCGGCCGAGTCGGCGCTCGCGACGATGCGGCTGTGCAAGTTGCTCGCGCCGGGCACGGCGTCTGCGGCCGGTGACGACTTCACGACGGCGGCGTGACATCGCGTCTGTCCGGTGCCTTATTCGGGCGTTCCTTTCAACAACTCAAAGCGGCGATCAGCCTACTAGTGGGCTCGGTCGCCGCTTTCGTTTTTACCAGGAGGTTTCGATGCCTGATTTGCTCGACGGCGAGTCGGTCGAAGTTCAAGGTTCGGGTCGACTGCCGTATGTCTTGAAGAATACCGGCGGCGTCTATTCCTGCTCATGCCCGGCGTGGCGTAACCAATCGCTGCCGATCGAACGTCGCACCTGTAAGCACTTGAAGAAACACCGTGGCGAGGCAACGGAAACGGAACGAATCGGCGGCGTCGTGCCTACGTCCTTGTCCTTAACGGCGGATCGGAAGCCCACGGCACCGCCGCTCCTGTTGGCGGAGACGTGGGACGGCGAGCAAGACGTCGCCGGTTGGTACTTCAGCGAGAAGCTCGATGGCGTGCGAGCCTTCTGGGACGGCCGGCAATTTCTATCTCGGCAAGGCAACGTCTTTCATGCCCCGGCTTGGTTTCGGGCCGAGTTGCCGGCGGAGCCCTTCGACGGCGAGTTGTGGCTGGCTCGCAAGTCGTTTCAACGGACAATGTCGATCGTCCGTCGCCAAGACGAATCGGACCTCTGGCGAGCGATCCGCTACGTCGTCTTCGATGCTCCGGCTCTTGGTGGTCCGTTCGAGGAGCGAATGGAGTATTGCCGCGATCGGTTCGCTCGCTATCCGTCGCAGCTCGTGAACGCATTGCCGCAACGGATCTGTCGCGGTGTCGATCATTTGCTAGCCGAACTCGACAAGGTGCTGCGCCTCGGCGGTGAAGGGCTGATGCTTCGCCGTCCCGGTTCGCTGTACGAGGCAGGGCGCTCGTCGACGCTGCTCAAGGTCAAGCGATTCTTGGATGCCGAGGCCCGAGTGATCGGACATCAGCCCGGCACAGGTCGACATCGCGGCCGGCTGGGGGCCTTACTTGTCGAACTCCCCAACGGAATTCGGTTCGCGGTCGGGACTGGCTTCAGCGATCGGGAGCGTGAGCGGCCGCCGGTTATCGGTTCCACCATTACGTTCCGCTACCAGGAGCTTTCCGATCGGGGAGTACCTCGGTTCCCGGCGTTCGCTCGCCTTCGTAACGACTTGTTCGCCGCTTCGTAGCGAGCCGGTCTCGCTCTCACGAAGCTCACCCACCCCTTTTCAACTTCGGAGTCAACGCCATGAATCGTCGCTTTGAATTCGTCGAGGGCACGTCCGCCAAGTTTTGGGAAGTCAGTACCGTGTGTTGCGACGTTACGATTCGCTACGGTCGTATCGGGACTGCCGGCCAGCCGCTGACCAAATCGTTCCCCGATCCGGCCGCCGCCCGGAAACATGTCGAAAAGTTGATCGCGTCGAAAGTCGCGAAAGGTTACGTCGAGTTGGTCCACTCGTAGCTCTCGTTTCTCCGCAACCTTCGTTGCGGGATGCGCCTGAGCGAGCGTTGCCGATCTTAATTGGATCGGCTCGCTCTTCCTCCTTTGTGTTCCCACGGTATTTCGTCGTCGCGATGGCCGGGTGACCGGTCGTGGCGACGATTGGAGGTCCGTTTCTATCCTTTGATCTTTAGGAGTTCGCCATGACCCAAGCCGAATTGGAAAACGAACTGGCCCGCTCGACGGGCGATTCCCTCTCGACGATTCGTCGTCACGGTTTCAACCTCGTCGAAGTTCCCGATGGCGAGCCGCTCGCGATCGATTGGGACGAAGTGCAGCAGATCGAGTCGCTGCGCTATCCGCCGCGTCGACGACCGGCACGTCGGCAGTTGGCGGCCTAGCCGCTTCGTTCGTCCGATCCTACACCTCGCCCCGTGTCGCTCGTCCCGGCGTCGGGGTGAGCGGCACGGGTTCTTTCTACTTCGGAGACTCCCCGTGTTGACCATCTCTCGTTCGATTCTCCGCCGCTTCCGCACGCTTTGTCGTCGCGGCGGACTGTATAAGGCCGGCTCGACCGGCTGCATCGTGACATTCGTCGGCGGCCCCGAAGGTTGTCGCATCCAAGCCGTGTCAGCGGACATCGCGATCGAATACCATCAGCCTGCGCCGTGTGAGGCCCGCACGATTCGTCTGCCGCTAGTCGCCTTGGAAGCTTGCCAAGGGCGGGACGAGTCGCCGGTGACCATCACGATCCGACCGGATGACTCAGTCGAGTTGGCCTGGAATGATCACGGCGTCCCTCGTTCCTCGGAGCAGATTCAGCCGAAGCCGAAGGGCGATGCGTTTCCGGTTTGGCCGGATACGATGCTGCCCAACGACGCCGAATTGTGGCCACCGCTGGCAGATGCGGTCGAGACGACTGATCCGAATTCCTCTCGCTACGCACTCGGCTGCCTGCAGCTACGCGGAGCGGCCGGAACCGTCGAGGCCACCGACGGACACCAAGCCTTAACTCAAGGTGGGTACCGCTTCGGTTTCGAGGACGATGCCTTAGTGCCGGCGACGAAGTTGCTCGGCTGTACCGACCTGAACGCTCCCGACGGGTTTCGGGTCGGCCGAAGCGAAAAGCACGTGGGCTTCGAACTGGGCTCCTGGCGATTGACGCTCCGGATTCAAGACGGCCGGTTTCCGAAACTCGATCAGATCCTGCCGAGCGGTGTAGGCGTGAAGTCGACGCTTGAGTTCGCGCCTGACGATGCCCGTTTGCTCACAGAAGCATTACCTCGGCTGCCTTGCCATGACGGCGTTCACATGCCCGTTACGCTGGATCTTAACGGGAAGGTGCTTGTCCGTTGCCGAGAGACCGAGACGGCGCGACCGACCGAGTTGCAACTCGGTGCCTCGCAGCTCGTCGGCGAGCCGATCGTGCTGAACACGAACCGTCGATACGTCGAACGCGCGCTGCGGCTCGGTTTCCGCAATGTCGGTCTCTTCGGGCCGGAATCCCCGGCGTTGTGCGTCGATGATCGCCGCCGGTTCATTTGGATGTTGCTCGACAAAGGCTCCGCTATTCCTCGTCACGAAGATCCGATCCGGATGACTCCAGACGTTGCGCGCCGGCCAAGCAATCATGCGAAACACGCCGAATCGGATCGCGGTTCCGCTTTGCCTCGTACTTCTAAACCCCAACCAGCGGAGGTCGTTGTGACCGTACCGATCGACAAGAAAGTCGCAGCGTCGGCGACGGCGGTGACGCCGAACGATGCCAAGCCGGAAAAGCCGGCGCATAAGAGCACGGCTGAGTCTGCGATCGAGCAAGCCCTGACACTGCGCGACACGTTGCGCACGGCCGCTCAGCAAGCCGGTGAGTTGGCCCGTTCGCTGAAGCAACAGAAGCGGCAGGCGCGAATTGTCGCGACGACGCTCGCGTCGCTCAAGGAGTTGCAGAAGGTGGCTGGCTAGGCTTGCCCGGGGCGGCGGCGGGAAACGTGAATTGCGGTGTGATGGTCGTCGTCGTCTTTGGAATTTCTAGAGTACGCGCGACGCGAAACCCTCCCAGATAGGATGCCAAAATCGGAGTCGGCGGCGAGTTCATGCGAGAGGCGCTGCGTAAACTCAAACTATTGATATACGCGGTTCCCCCACGAATGACGCGATGCGTGCCGACGGCAGGGCCGGGGGGATCGTTGAGCGGAGATCGGGTATACCAGTCGGCCTCATACCAGTCCTGACACCATTCGTAGGCACTCCCGCTCATGTCGTAGAGCCCGAAATGGTTCGGCTTGAGCGCTCCGACGGTCGCGAAGTTTCGAGCGTTCGATTGATACGTCGCATACTCCTTGAGCTGAACGTCTTCATCGCCGTGAGCATACTGCGTCGTCGTTCCTGCACGGCATGCGTATTCCCATTCGGCCTCGGTCGGTAACCGATAGCCGAAGCCGTCTCGGAGTTGCCACGACGCGCCGTCCTTTTGATAGGCCGCCAAAAGATGATCTTGTTCACTTAGCCAGTTGCAGAATGCACAGGCGTCGTTCCACGAGATCCGTTCTACCGGAGACGTCGGCATAAGTACGCGCCAGGTTTTTTTCTCGCTGGCCGTCGGGTCCGCTGCGATCATTCGCTCCCGTTCCGTTACATGACCGGTTGCTTTAACGAACCTGGCGAATTGTTCGACGGTGACTTCCGTGGCCGACATCACAAACGGTTTCGTCAACACGACGCGATGTTGAGGAGTCTCGCCGGCCCCGATTAGAACCGCAGCCTGTTCATCGCTGCTTCCCATCCGGAACTCACCGGGCGGAATGAGGACCATCGTTGCGCCGACGTTGTTGGGAGTCTTGACATCAATCCCCAAATGCATTGCCCAGGCGTCTTGGTGCGAGCGGGCCGTCTTGGCGTCGAATGGGGCCACGGCCGGCGGCGGCTGCGTGCCGATCAGTGTGGGTTTGGAGGTTGGCTGCTGGATGACAGGTGAGGTCGCTGACAGCAGGGCGGCCGGCGATGCGAGTGTGCGAGCGAGGCGAAAACCCGTGTAGAGATGAGGACTCCGAGGCTCATAAGAATCGCGCTGCGCGGAAGTGATTGCCGTCGCATGAGGGCTCCAGCTTCCGCCGCGATGGACGCGAGAGGAACCAATGCTCGAACCTGGGGGATCGGTTTGAGATCCATTGCCGTATGCTGTCTGGAACCAATCCTGACACCATTCGTTGAGATTGCCGTGCATGTCGTAGAGCCCGAATGGATTCGGCAACTTCGCGCCGACGGCCCGCGGGCGTCCTTCAGCGTTCGCGGCGAACCAAGCGTGGTTTTTGAGTTCCGCTTGGTCGTCGCCGAACGAATAGAGCGTCGTCGTCCCGCCGCGGCAGGCGTATTCCCATTCCGCTTCGCTCGGCAGGCGGTAGCCGTTCGCTTCCGGCGTTGCAACCCACGCGCCGTTTTCATTCTTACGATAGTTCGGCCGGAGTTGCTCCTGGCCGCTTAACCAATTGCAAAACGCGCAAGCATCGTTCCACGATACGTTCGTTACCGGTAACTCATCGCTCAAGTCGTAGCCTGGGTTGAGCCAAGTCTGATTCCTGCGCTTCGTATCGGGGTTGTCGATTAGGTCTTGCTCCGCGTCCGAAACGTGCTTGGTTGCTTCGACGAATTGCTTGAATTGTTTGTTGGTAACCTCGGTTGCGCCGAGCGCAAACGGCTTGCTCAAAATCACTCGGTGCTGCGGCCGCTCGACACGACGAATCCAATTGAGGTGCCCCTCGTAGGCTTTCAGCTTCGTAGCGATCTTCACCGTGGACTCGATCTGCTCATCGGAGCTTCCCATCAAGAATTCGCCCGGCGGTATGACGACCATACTCGTGCCGATGCTGTTCCTCGTTTCCACTTCGATTCCGAGATGCTTGGCCCACTCAGCTTGGTGGATCCGGGCCTGTTTTGCATCGAACGGAGATTTCGCCGGCAGCGGCTCCGGGCCGGTTAATTTCACGGCCGGCGGCGCCGTGACGAACGGCGAGACCGATGTCGACGTGACCGCCGCCGTCATGTCGCCTAACTCTCGTACGCAACGAAATCCGTTGTTGACATGACGGGAGTATGGCGAGTAGTTGAGGCGATACGCAGAGCGACAGTAGAAAGCGGGGGAGGTCCAGTAGGCGCCACGGATCACGCGAAGGAAGCCGACAGCTGGGCCGTGTGGGTCATTTAGCGCAGATACTGAATACGATTTCTCGTCGAAATAATCTTCGCACCATTCGCACAAATTGCCCTGCATATCGAACAGGCCGAAGTTGTTCGGCAACAGTGTGCCCACCGGATGCGCCTTGCCGCCAGCGTTCTTGTCATGCCAACTATACTTGGACAAGTCGTTGTAGTCGTCGCCAAAATTGTATTGTGTCGTCGTGCCGGCCCGACAGGCATACTCCCACTCCGCTTCGGTCGGAAGGCGATACGTTGCTTTCTCGTGTGTTGAAAGCCACTGACAGTAAGCCGTGGCGTCGTTCCAAGTGATGAACGCCGCCGGCAAATCATCGCTCGCAACATAGCCGGGATCGAGGTAGGTCTGGATCGGCTTCGGCGGTGGTTGGCCAGCCTCGACCGGAGGCGGCGCAGCCTTGGCGACGGCCTCGGCCTTTTCTGCTTCCGTGACATACCCCGTGGCGGAAAACTTCTTAAACTGCCCGATCGTGACTTCGGTCACACTCATCAGCAGCGGCTTCGTGATGACGACTTTGTGTTGAGGCCGTTCGGCCTTTTCGACGAGTCTAATGGCTCCGCTAGGGGCTTTGATTTTTTCTGCCACCTTCAACGCCGCCTCGACTTGCTCATCGGTGCTTCCCATCAAGAATTCGCCGGGCGGAATCAGGATCATCGTCTGCCCCGCGCTGTTGGGCGTCTCGACTTCGATTCCCAAATGTTTCGCCCAGGCTTGTTGATGGGCCTTGGCTTGCCTGGCATCAAAGGGAGACTTGGCGCGCGGTGGTGTCATGCTTTGCCGAAGCGGCAGAGCCTGCCCGGCAAAGACTTGCAGTTGCCAGGACGAAAACTCGAACGAGTCCTTGAAGCAAAAAACTTCAAGCGTCGACGTGCCGGGAAAACCGGGATGACTGTCCCAAGGCTTACCGATCTTCGAGATTGCTCCTTGCCATTCTGCGGCAGGCAATCCATTGACGGTAACACGGATGCTACCTTCGCCGCCCGGTTCGCGACGAACCCGTGCTACGATCGTTCCGCCGTCCTTCGCAGCAGTCGGCCAATCGCCGATTCTCTGTCGCCGATCATTCTCTACCTTGAGTTGGATGCCGCCCCCGATAACGATATCGAGTCCGGTCTCGGACTTGTCGGAGCAGGGAAGATCGAACGTGAATACGCTAGTGCCGGAGAGTCGCCGAACCTTCGCGACGATCTCGTAATCGGTGGCATTCTTGAGATCTACGGGAACGGCGATCCGCCCGGATTTTCCATCCGTCGTGTAAGTGACTTGTTCGCCGGATCGGGTCCAATTATTGGCCCCGGTCAAGTTGGGTGCCGGTACGCGATCTTGCTGCAAGTCGAGCAACGCTAGGAGATCGAACGTTTGCAGCGGTGGAGATGGCCGCCTTGAACCTGCGGATTCGCGTACAGGAAAAACGGGAGGCGGCAACGTACCGACGGGGGCCGGCACCGTGGGCGTCGATGAGTTGTTGGGGGTCGTCGGCTGCACTTCAACCGAATGTCCCTCGGCCACTTCGAGTCGAGCCACTTCCTTCCCGTCCTGATCGCGGACGATCACGATCACTCCCAGTAACAAGAATAAGAATCCCGCGGCACCGGCACCGATCAACACCTTCATGTTTTTCGAGGGCGGTTGCTTTGCCCTACCGACGCTCGTGGGCTTGGGAGCGGTCGCCGGCTTAGCCTGTGGTGCGGCTAACGACGGCACGATCTCGCTTTTGGGATCGGTTTCGACTTCGGCTCCGACAAAGGCGATCGTCTGCTCGGTCTTCACCGCCGTTTGCAGGCTCGGCTGAGCGGTCGAAGTCGCTGTCCGCTTCGGTTGTTTCAGCGATTGAAAAAAGTTCGACAACTGACCGTCGCTAGGGCTCGTGAACGAAGCTGTCGCCCCAGGATTTCGAAACGCTTCGAGTTCGGCAACCAGTTCGGAGGCTTTTTGGTAACGGTCGTCAGGCCTCTTGGCGACCATCTTCCGGAAGATGCGGTCGATCTCGGCCGGGCAATCGGGACGTCGAGCGCACAGCGAGGGTATCGGATCGCCTGCGTGGGCGAAGATTTTTTTCACCACGGTCTCGCCTTGATAGACGCTCTCGCCCGTCAGCAAGCGAAACAGCGAGCACCCCAAGCTATAGATATCGCTTCGGGCGTCGGCGGCATGCGTGTCTTGAGCTTGCTCCGGAGCCATGTAATCAACGGTGCCCATCACGGCACCGGTGTTCGTCAGCTGATGGTCGGCCGCATCACCAGACGAATCGAAACGGGCCAAGCCCATGTCGAGAATCTTCACGACGCCTTCTTGGTCGAGTAGTAGATTGGCGGGCTTGATGTCACGGTGGACGACACCTTTGCCGTGAGCGAACGCCAAGCCGCGCGCAGCTTGCAAAATGTAGTCGGTCGCTGCGGAAACCGGCAACGGACCTTTCTGTTTGATGATCGCCGAGAGGTCTTGCCCTTCGACGTATTCCATCACCAGATACCAGACGCCGCGCTGCACGCCGGCGTCGTGCGTCTGCACGATGTTGGGATGACTGAGCTTAGCGGCCGCTTGCACTTCACGCTCGAACCGTTTGACGGCCCCTTCGTCTTTGGTGAGCGAGGCCGGCAACAGCTTGATTGCGGCGAGACGCTTCATGCGTCGATGATGGGCCTTGAAGACTTCGCCCATGCCCCCGGCGCCGATCTTGCCGAGCAATAAGTAGTCGCCCAAGACGAGCGGCCTATTGCTGCCGGAGAGGAGTTCTTGCGATTGGAACGTGCTCAGTCGCTCTTGCTTGACCAGCAACGCGGAGAAGGCGTCGGCGTCTTTCGGTCTCTCGCTGGCGGGAATCTCAGCCCACAACGCCTTCACTTCCTCGGCGGTCATCAGGCCGGAGGCGACGAGCGATTTCCCGAACTGATCGACCGACACGGCCATGAAGCCCCCCGAAAAGTATTGGGAATCATCATAACCTTCCTTCCGGCGGGAGCCAGCGTGGCAGTTAAAAGAACGGACTTGCATCGATGCAGCTTGAAAGCGACTCAACGGCTTTCCTCGATTTCTGTACTTTGAAAACGACGCGGAGCGAGCCGATGGGAGTGCGTGGCGTTCGTAGCAGTCGTCGAACCTCCGTGGTCCCGGTTCTAGACGGCGGTGTTAGTTATGCTTAAATGGTCGCGGCGCATCGACTTCGACGCACACCGTGGTGGGTGTTAGATCCTGCGAGTCAACCGGCATTTCGACAGCGAACATGAGCTAACACTAAGGCGAGTGTGAGACCAAACGCCGTAAATCACGGCATTCCATGACATCTCACACCGAAGCAGCCGAAGCGCGTCCGCTTATTCCCAAAAATCTCTCGATTACCTGCGCTGTGTCAGCCGGATCGAATGGATGTGAAACGTCCCCTGCGAGCCGAGGAACAACGACTGTTTGTTCGGGATGTCCCAGAATTTGGTCGAGAGTTGCTCGGACCGGCCCTTCCAATCGACCACCTTTTCGGCATCGCAGAAGACCCTGACACCGTCGGAGCGCACTTCAACCCGAACCGTCTTGCGCTCGTTCAGCGTCAACCGACGCCCGGGATTCTTCGTCGAATTCGTTCCCTGCCCGATGTATTGGCCGTCGATATCGTCGATTCCCCACAAACCCGAGCTGCCGTAGGAATCCATCATCACAGTCGCTTGGTGGCCGTCGGAAACGAGACCGAACACCATACCCGTGCCGCCTTCAACCTTGCGCTCGATGACGAGTTCGATGTCGTAAGATTTCGGAACCGGTCCGGGCGTCGGCAAGTAGAGCCGAGCTTGTCCGCCGCCTCCGCCGTTCGGCGGCGTGACGAGCATGCTCCCTTGCTTCATCCAATTGCCGGCGACGACATCGCGCGGGATTTGAATCGCGCTTAAGAGATCGATCGCCGGGCCTACTGCCGCGCCGGTCGGCGCTGCTCCGCTGCGCACCCACGTCACGCCGACGATTTGCCCGTGCCGCTTATGGCTGGAGGAATCGAGAAGTTCAGTTCCCGAACCCTCGTCACAATGATAGAGACCAAGCGTATGCACATCCGGCGTAAAGCGTTCTTCAGGTTCGAAGTCGACATCGTAACGAGCCGTGGACGAAACGCGGATTTCGTCGATTTTGCCGTCGTAGCGTGAGGGGTAACCTCCGAGACGCTCGCTACCGATCCACGTACCGTCGAACTTCGCCGTGCTTGAGGCCGTTGACACCCCCGATTGCTTCTTGACCAGTTTTCCGTCGACGAACAATCGTGATTCGCCGGCATCGACGACGTGCGCCAGATGCGTCCACCGGTCGGCCGACATGGTCGTGCCGTATAGATCGCGACTAACTCTGTCGTCAGCTGTTCGTTCCGCGCCGTGGGGAATGCGATTCGCCGAGTGGAGTTGGACCGGCGCCCGACCGTTCACGCGCACGATCGGCATCGTTTTGCCACTGAAGTCTCGGACGCGACATTCCAACGTGTACGGTCCGCCGTCGCGTTGCAGGTTAGGAATAATGATTTCGCCCGTCCCCCCATTGAAACTCAATGCGGCATCGGCGACCCCGGCTGGGGTGTCGACCGTCGCGGCCGACTGTCCCAAGGCCGGCTCGCCGGCCGTCTTCGATTCGCTGCGCTCCCAAGTCGCGTCGATGATATTGCCGTGGCGCTCATAGCCCGATGAGTCTTTGAGAACGTTGCCGGTGCCTTCATCGCAATGATACAGAGCCAACGTGTTCTCGTCGGTCACATGTCGCGTTTTCGGTGTGAAGTCGGCCGTATAGCGCGCCACCTTGGAGAAGCGCACTTCCCCGATCGTGCCCTTGAATTTATCGCCGATCAGCGGCGGCCTTACTTGGACGGTAAAGTCTTTGGGATTCACCGCCGCCTTTCCCACGAGAGTTCCATCGACGTAGAGGCGGAACTCCGATTTGTCCTGAACGCCGGCGACGTGAACAAGACGGCCCAATTCGACAGGAGTTCGAGCATCGACCCAATGGTGGCCGCTCGCTAGGTAGACGTTCCTCAAGGTCCAACGATCGCCTTTGAGCACATGGAGGCCCAAAGTCATGGTGGCGGACGGCGAGTAGACTACGGCACTGGACACGAAGGCCTCCGGACGCACGAAGGCTTCCACCGTACAGGAGTCCATCGCGAACGGAATCACTTCGTCGAACTTAACGTTTGCGGTCCCGTCGAAGTGCAGGTTGTAGTCTCCTTGGGCCGCAGAACCCGGTGGAGTTGTTCCGGTCGGCACCGTGGTTCGCGGCGTACCGTCGGGATTGAGTTCCCGCACGCGCAGGTTGCGAAACTCGATCTGCTCGGGATAAAGTTGCAAGCCGAGCCGACCGCGCGAGCGCTTGCCGCCGATAAGCTCGGTGGCGACGACTTGCGTGCCGTTGATCGAGATCCGGGCGCTGGTCTTAAACGCGGCGAGCCGAAACTGATGCCACTGGCCTGCCGGCGGACGAACCTCGGGGCTTGGCGCCACATTGCCGAAGATCGCGCCGGTGCGGGTCTTGCTCTGGGTGGTTTCGAACCTCTTTGCACTGTCGTCGAGGAGTTGCACCTCTTGGAAGTCGGCACCGCTCATGTTGCCTTCCGGCCAAGCGCGGAAAAAGACACCGCTGTTGCTGTTCGGCCCGATCTTATATTCGCACTCGAACTCGAAATCGTCGTAATCCCGGTCGGACATCAGCCAGCCGAACGCGTTACCAGTCGTACGACCTACGAGAACACCGTCGGCGACGCTCCACCCGTTGAAGCCTTGCGGGGTCCAATTGGTGAGATCGCGGCCGTTGAAGAGCGAGCTCCAACCGGCGGTCGGGACCGTCGTCGACGGGGTCGTTGCGACGTTCGTCGGGGTGGTCGACGACGGAACCGTCGTCGGTTCAATCCATTCAACGTTGCAATTGGGAAACGCCTTTTTGAGCTCCGCGACGCCCGCCGCCGTGACACCCGTTCCACCGAGCCTGACGAGATCCAATCCCGGCAATTTGGCGAGATGCTTGAGGCCGACGTTTGTGATTCCCTCGTTGCCTCGCAGATCGATTTGGCGCAACGAAGTTAAGCGAGTCGCAACCCATTGCATGCCACGATCGGTGATGCGTCCCCCGGCGATTTGAAGCGAGTCAAGTTTCGGTAAGTCTGCTAACTGCTCAAGGGCCGTGTCCGAACATCCTAAAT
Source organism: Planctomycetia bacterium (assembly GCA_021413845.1). Classification (NCBI taxonomy): domain Bacteria; kingdom Pseudomonadati; phylum Planctomycetota; class Planctomycetia; species Planctomycetia bacterium. Next base: position 74,410 of record JAIOPP010000001.1, read on the forward strand.
TCGTAACGTTGATTTCGAACAGCCGACTCAGCCCATGGATCTCCCGAAGCGAGTCGATCGGCGGAGCACCGCGTGCGATCTTCAGGACGTAGAACGGTTCGCGTGGAAGCGCCGATTTGTTCAGCACCTTGGTTGAACCGAATGCGCCGTTTCCCACTAAAACGATTTCGCAAGAGCCCGTTCCGACAAGACACCATTCCGCGGCGGCCCGATTCCTTTGCGCTTCCGCGGCCGAGATCCCGGCTGCGGGAGGTGCGGCGGGTGTCGGCTTCACTTCCACACTCGCCCCGCTGGGCACGTTCACTTCCGCGACGACGTTGCCGTCTTTGTCGCGCACCGTCACGATGATGCCCGCGACGAGCAGCAGCACCGCCCCGATAAGCCCGCCGGCTATCAGCTTCACGTTCTTGCGCGGCGGGGACTTAGTCTTCTTCGCGCCGGCGCGCGGCGGCGCCACTGCCGCAGCGGAGGCGAAGCCTGCGCCGGCCGGAAGCACTTGGCTCTTCGGATCCGTATCGGCTTCCGCCTTGTCGAACTGCGCAGTCGCGTCGAGCTGCGCCGCCACTGAAGTCTTCGACGGGGCCGACTTGACTTGTGCCGTCGATGGGCCGGCCTTCGTCGGGCTGCTCCCCATCGCATTCATGAACGATGCGAGCTCTGCGTTGTTCCCGGCGCCGGATCCGGAACGCGAACCACCGCCGGACGAACCGGATCCCGCAAAGGGCTCCAGCGCCGCAATCACTTCGTCCATCGACTGAAGCCGGTCTTGCGGCCGCTTGGCGATCATTTTGTGAAATGCTTGCTCAAGCGCCCACGGTACGTCATCGCGCGTCTTCACGAGCGACGGCAACGGCCCGTCGCGGTGCGCCATCAGCCGGCCGATCATCGAATCGGCCTCGTAGACCTTCTTGGCCGTGAGCAGAAACCAGAGCGTGCAGCCGAGCGAATAGATGTCGGCCCGAGCGTCGGCGGTCTTCGTATTCGCCGCCTGCTCGGGACTCATAAAGTCGACCGTTCCCATCACTTGCTCGGTGGCAGTGAGACCGTCGTCGCCTCCTTCGATACGGGCTAAGCCCATGTCGAGAATCTTGACGACTCCCTTTTTATCGAGCAGTAAGTTCGCCGGCTTGATGTCGCGGTGGATGACCCCTTCGGCGTGCGCGAAGGCGAGCCCTTTGGCCGCTTGCAAGACGTAGTCGACGGCCCGCTCGACCGAGCACGGACCGTTCTTCTTGACCAAGTCCGAGAGGTCGCTGCCGTCGACGAACTGCATCACCAGATACTTGACGTTGCCGGCCTCGCCGGAGTCGTAGGCGGTGACGATATTCGGGTGCTCGAGCCGGGCCGCGGCTTGCACTTCACGCTGGAAGCGCTTCACGGCCCCTTCGTCTTTCATCGCCGTGCCCGACATCACCTTCAGCGCCACGACGCGCTTCATCCGGCGATGCTGCGCCTTGTAGACGTTCCCCATGCCGCCGGCGCCGATTTCGGCGAGGAGCGAATACTCCCCCATGATCAACCGGGCGCCGCGGCTGGCGAGCAGCTCTGTGGCTTGAAATTCCGTAAGCTTCTTTTGGGCAACCAGCAGCTTGGCAAAGGCGTCGTCATCTTTCGGGCGCTCACCGGCGGGAATCTCAGTCCACAATGCCTTCACGTCCTCGCCGGTCATGAGACCGGAGGCGACGAGCGATTTTCCGAATTGATCGACCGACGCCGCCATAGATCCCCCGTAAAGTAACGGGATTTATCATAGCCTTACTTCCGGCGGGAGCTACCGTGGCCGCTGAAAAGTGCGCCGTTGCGTCGATACCGGCTGGCGATCGCGGAGGGTTGTACGCAACCGCAGCGAATGGAGTGAAGCGGGTGCCCGGATCCTCGGTATCTCGAAATGTCTCCGGGCCAACCGATAGTGCGCGGCGGCCGGACCATAGCGAGTCGGGACACGAAATCTCCGTCCATCGCCGAAGGGGGTGACGTGGCTGGATTGCTCCTTCGCTTCCGAGTCGCGGAGAAAATCGCCGTTAGCTGCCCGGTCTCTCCGGGCCCGGCCGGTAAGTATTATCTAAGTGCGCACCCGATAACGACTTCGACTAACACTAGTTCGGGTGTTAGTTCGTGTGACTCAGCCGACGCGACTTAGTCAACAGCCGTGAGTTGCAGCAGTTGAGGTCATCTAACACTAGTCGTGCGAGAGCGGCAGGTAGGTTTTCGACGCCGGCGGGCCGATGTCTATCTCACGGACTTCTGAAGCTCGCCACCGGTCGATGTTCGGCGTCGGCCTTCGGGTCCCGTGGCGCTGGAGCGCCTAGCGCGCCCGTAGAGCGCCGCTGTGCCCGAGGCGCTGTCCCAGGGTCGTCCTGGCCTCCTTCGCGTCCAGCGCTGCGCTCGCGCCCTTTAACGACGATAACCGCGCCTTGTGCGCATTACCCATTTTCACATCCTCCTCAAACCGGAGATTCCCGTGCTCAAACTCAACGTCGGATTCACGAAGAAGGTCGGCGAATCGAACTACGGCTCGCGAGGTGCGGCCGTCAACCTGGAACTCGAACTCGATTCGTCGCTCGTCGGCGACGCCGTTCGCTTGAAGGATCGGATTCGCCAACTCTTCGGACTGGCGAAGGCGTCGGTCGATGAAGAACTCGCCGCCGGTGCGGTTCAGCCGGCCGCGAACGGTCACACGGCCACCGAGCGCGCCGGCAGTCAAGCGAACGGCGACGGAAGCGCAACCGTCCAAACCAACGGTCGCTCCAGCAATCGACATCGCGACGGCACCAGGGCCGCCACGGCGAGCCAACAGCGGGCGCTCACCGCGATCGCGGAGCGGCAGGGGATCGTACTCGGCGATAAGCTCCACGCTATGTTCGGCGTCCGCGACCCAGCCGAGTTAACGATTACGGAAGCGAGCAGTCTCATCGACGAACTCAAGGGAGCAGCCGGTGCGAACGGCAACGGAGGCCGCCGATGATTAGAGCGCCGGTACGACCGGCCACGAGAGCGAGTCCAGCGCCGCAACCGACGCCTCCCAAGCCGGCGCGCGATTACTTGAGTTACTCGGCCGTCACGACGTACCAAGGTTGTCCGTTGCGGTACTTCTTTCGCTACATCGCCGGCCTGCCGGAGCGAACCGTCTCGTCGAGTCTAGTGTTCGGCAGCGCGATCCATCGAGCCGTCGAGTACCACTTCAACGAGTTGCTGGCCGGCAACGAGCCGCCGACAGCGGAGGCGCTCCTCGGTGAATATGACCGACACTGGCGAGAGACGAATTCAGCAACGGTCCGATTCGGCAAAGGTGAGAACCTCGACGGCCTTGGTGACTTAGCGAGACGCGTGATCGCAGCCTTCCAAACAAGTTCGCTCGCAGTGCCGAACGGCCAAATCATCGGTGTCGAGGAAGAGCTTCGGGAACCATTGCTGAGCGGCTGCCCGGACGTGTTGGGCCGCATCGATCTGCTGGTGGAGACCGTCGACGAGCTGATCGTGACGGATTTCAAAACGTCACGGTCGCGGTGGTCACGAGCGCAAGCCGATGATTCGGCCGGACAACTCTTACTGTATCACGAGCTGGTTCGCGACTTCGCACCGCGAAAGCGACTGCGATTGCAGTTCGCCGTGATCACCAAGACCAAAGAGCCATCGATCGATCTGCTCGAGGTGGCGATCGACCGGAAGCGGATCGACCGAACGAAACGCGTCATGGAACGGGTCTGGAAAGCGATCGAGGCGAAGAGCTTCTATCCGGCACCGTCGGCCATGCAATGTCCGACATGCCCGTTTCGTGAGCCGTGCCGCAAGTGGAACGGCTAGCGAACTTCAGGATCTAATCAAAATCAATCAGAGTAATTCGATTTCAGGAGGAAAGAATGGAATGCATCATCATTGTCGCCGTCGTCCTCGCGCTCGCGGGCTGGGCTTTCAAGGCCGGCAAACGGGAAGGGAGCCGCGGAGGTTTCGCGGCGGGCCGACGCCGACGCCACTAACTCGCGGACGTTCATCGTCAGTTCCACAGGCGACAACGCAAGGATGGTGGACCGACATCATCGCAATCGCGGAGATCTTAACGCCGGCTATCGGCGTAATTGGATCACTTATCGCAGTTTCTTGGTGGCTTTTGATTCGTCAGTTCCGTCGGTCTAGTCGCCGCGATTGAGCCGAGCCGTCCAGCGATCGCCCCGGTCCGTGCTCGCCGAACGGCTTGCGCGGGCCGGAGTTCAATTCAGGAGGAACGGCTACGGCGATCCTTTTCTTAGCATTCCTAACGGCTATCCGGATTTCCTGAAACGCAATTGTGTCGCGCAATCCTGCAGGCTAGAACCGTTCTGAATACGATGTGCTTCACGACGCCCCAAGACCCCATCGCCTCTCGCTCTCATGAAACCTTGCCTCACCTCGTTGCTAATCGGCTTGACAACCTCGTTCGCTCTGCCCGCGCCGGCATTCAGCGCCGACGGACCCAAGCCTGCCGCGACTGCGCCGAAGCCTCCGGCGCGGCCTCAGCCGCCGACACGTCCGTTCGATGCGCCTGGAGCGCCGAAGTTCACGCGTCTCGATGAAAAGCCCGGCGTGAATCCACCCGTCGACGCGGAAGGGGATTTCGTCATCGGACCCGAATATGCGGCGGCGCCGGAGACGAAGGTGGTCGAGGGAGTGCCGCAGGGGAAAGTGCAACAGTTCAGCATGGACTCGAAAGACTGCAAACTCTTCAATCCCGGGATTGCCCGCGACGTCTTCGGCACCCTCGATCCCAAGAACCCTAAAACGCTGATCGTGGAAACCCACAGAATCGACTACAAGCGGATCATCACCGTTTACGTTCCCGCGCAATACGTCCCCGGCACCGCCGCCCCCTTCATCGTCACGCACGACGGGCCGGGCCTGGGCAAGCCGGACCTGAATCTGCCGCGCATCCTCGACAACCTCATCGCCCAACGACGCGTTCCCGCCCTGATCGCCGTCATGGTCGGCAACGGCGGCGGCGATGCGCAGGGTCATGAGCGCGGCCGCGAATACGACACGATGTCAGGCCTGTATGCCGAGTTCATCGAGAACGAAGTGTTGCCCCTGGTCGAGAAGAACTACGGCGTCAAACTGACCAAAGATCCGGATGGTCGCGCAACGATGGGGAACAGCTCGGGCGGCTCGGCGGCGCTCATCATGGCCTGGTATCGCCCGGACCTTTATCACCGCGTGCTCACGACCTCCGGCACCTTCGTCAATCAACAGTGGCCCTTCAACCCCGAGACGCCCGACGGTGCTTGGGGCTTCCATGAGAAGCTCATTCCCGAGAGCGAACCGAAACCCATTCGACTCTGGATGGCGGTCGGCGATCGCGATTCGCTCAACCCCAACATCATGCGCGACGGCATGCACGACTGGGTCGAGGCGAACAATCGCATGGCCAAGGTCTTGAAGGCCAAGGGCTATCACTATCAATACGTCTACTGCCTCAATGCCGGCCACGGCATCGGGAATGCCCGGGCGCAAGTCCTGCCTCAGGCGCTGGAATGGCTTTGGAAAGGGTATCCTGTTGCCCGAGCTCCTTGAGCGTTGGGGATAGCCGGGGAGGCACTTCACTGGGCCTTCGACTCCATGGCCGGAAAGTCATGCGCCCGTTCGAAGTCGGCATCCTCGGTCGGTATCGCCGTTTATCGCCGGCGACTCTTGTCGATATCCGGTGAGCGTCGAGAAAATCGATACGACGGTATTCAATCTTGGACCGTTGCGTGCCCCGCAACGATGGTGGATCTCGTCGCTATTTCAAACATGCATTCTTCAAGCCCGACCTGAAGTCGGGCGCTTATGGTCCCTTATGGGATACAGGGCCTGGATGCCCTCGAGAAAAGCACTGGGATGTCCGGTATTAAGCGGTCGATGAGGTCCGTCGGGAGCTATCGACTGGGTTCAAGTCTGATACAGGACTCGAACCAAGTGAAGATTCCTCGGGAAATGTGAATATTCCGTCTGTGAGTGGCGCAGACTCCGGCGCACATTGTGCCGAAGCTTCGATTGCCGATCGTGAACTTGCTCGGCTGGTAGATTGTTGGCCTGTTTTGTCCCAGCCGGTTCGACGATGCATCTCGGCGCTGGTAAACGATGCCGCGCCGCCCGGCTGATGCCTTCGCTCGAATCGTTGCGAAGCGCTCCCGATATTCTCGATTTTCCTTCGCGGTGCCGAAACAGATACATTGAAAATCGTTGTGCCGGAGTGGGTCGCGGACGTGTTGCCCGAGACGTGCTCGTGCGACAGGCAAACCGCTGTTGACTTCGATCTGCCGTCGGAACACGAAGCCCACGGCGGTGATGACGACTATCCATTGGACCTCGGCGAGTTCAACAGCGCCACGTGCATGTTTCTCCCTGGTCGATGTAGCCCGCCACCAGTCGCCGCCCCAATGCCAGCGGCGCTGGGCCGGCTATCCTTAATTCCGAATCCGTTAGCTGATTTACGCAACATCGCTGCCCGCATATGATGAAACATGCCACCTTCGAGGGGGTTGTCGTTCTCTGAGACAAAATGTGTCGACGAAACTTGCAGCGTCGCAGTGGACGTCCTCCATGCAGATCCGAAATCAACTCGCGGCTTACGGCACGAACGTGCTCGCGTTCACGGCGTTCTTGCCGATTTTGGCCGGCTATTTTTGGCGACTCTGGTCGCTGCCGCACTACCAGTTGTTTCCGATCACACTGCTCGGCGGTGCCGCGCTGTTGCACCGCGATGTTTTCTCACTGCCGCCGAACAACTCGGCGTCGTTCGGAAAAGTCGTCGCCGGTTCGACCGTGTTCTTCCTGCTGCTCACGGCAGCCATCTTCGTCTACTCTCCATGGCTGGCTTACGCAGCCTTTCTCGGACAACTCGCCGTTACCATCTATCGTCGCGGCGGAATCGAGGCGTTGCGCTCCGGAATCCCCGGACTAATCCTATGCCTGAGTTTGCTCCGTCCCCCGTTTGGCGGCGATGAGAAATTGATTCAGTCGTTGCAACGATTCACGGCCGCGGCCGCCGGCTATGTTCTTGATTTCCTCGGAGTGCTCCATCACCTCTCGGGCAATGTCGTGGAACTTCCCGGACGGAGTATGTTGGTCGAAGAAGCCTGTGCGGGTCTCACGTCGCTCGTCTCCGCCTGTAGTCTGACGCTGTTCTATTGCTTATGGACCCGTCGCTCGGCGGCGGCGACTTGCGTGCTGCTGCTCAGCGCGCCCGTTTGGACGGTCATTGCCAACGTCGGTCGCATCACGGCGATCGCCGTGCTCCGCTACTACTGGAACATCGCCGCCGACGAAGGCCTCCGGCACGACATCTCGGGCTTCATCGCCTTCTGGTTCGCCATTCTGCTCATCTGGAGCACGGATTGCTGGCTGAAGTTTTTCGCCGCAGTCGTGCAATCGCCGCCTGCGATCCCGCCGGTCGCCACGTCCGCGCCGGTCACGGCACAGATCGCGCGACCGCCGGCGTCGTCGGTGATGCTCAGTGCGAGAGTGGTCGGCGCATTGGCTTGGGCTTGGCTGATCTTCTGCCAAGCGCCGCTGGTCGCCCTGCTGGCCGAAGATGTGCAAGTCAGTTCACGGCGGGCGGAGTTTACCCAGGCTCACGACTGCCTCTTTCCCCCGCAGGACGGCTCGTGGATCCGCGACAAGGCGGAGTCGATCGAACGCCTCGGCACCTCGGCGTTCGGACAGTTCACCGAGCGCGCCGACTATCGCTCGGAAGAACTTCACATCGTCGAAACGTTCGATTATCCGTTTCACGGTTGGCACGAGCTTGCCACCTGCTACGCCAGTCAAGGTTGGGTCATCGTTGCTCGGAGCGAGGAGGCGACGAAATCCGGCGGCGTTCGAGTCGTCCTGCGGATGCGACATTTCGCCCGTGGACGCTACGGATACTGTGCTTTTTCACTGCTGGACGGGCACGGAGAAACGCTGACTCCGCCGGCGACTCGAAATTGGGAGCGGATCCAGGCCCGCATTCGAGAATCTTTGCGTGGGGGAAGTCTCCGTTTATTCCGGCCGGAAGTCGCTGGCTTGTCCGACCGCCCGGCCTTCCAATCGCAAGTCTTCTTGGAGCAATACTCCGAGCCCGACGCAGACGCGACGGCGGCTGCGAACGCGGCGCTCGAACGCCTGGCGGCGAGGGCCGCCGAAGTCTTACTCAAACCGGCCACGCAATCGGGACTTCGCCGTGAGGACTCCCATGGAGATTGAGCAGCCAAGCGATGAAGCCGCGCCCAATTACTTTCGGGAGATGCTGTCGGCGCCGTTTCGGTATTTGGCATACGGCATCTACGCGGTCTGCGTGGGGGAGCCACGTATCGAGGAAGTCACCGATTGGGACGAACGGATTCGGTTGGATCTCGTCCTCCCCGGGCTCGCGGCCGTCGTCGCCGGCACGCTCACCTTGGCCGTTGCGGTACTCACGCTGGGAATGCCGCCAACTAAATTCCATGCCGCCTACGCTGCGGCGGCGGATGCGGCGCTGCGAGAAAAAAACTACGACGTCGCCGTGGTCTGTCTCGGCCGCTTGATCGACGATTCTCCCGAGCAACCCAATCACCGTTACCTCTTGGCGATAGCGCTCGCCGGGCGCGGCGAAACACAGAGAGCGTCGGAGCTGATGCAGTCGATCGCACCCGAGGATCGGTTGGGATTCCCGGCCGCACATATCTGGTTGATTCGGCGGACGTTGTCGCAACCGAAAGCTCCGGATCCGGCGGCACTCCGGAATGCCGAGAGGCATCTGATTTTGCTCAAAACGAATCCGAAATTCGGGGCGGAAGCCGCGGCGATGCTGGCCGAACTTTACTTACGCACCGCGCGTGCCGCCATGGTGACCAACGACCCGGTGCTGCTGCAGGCGGCGCTTAACGTTCCCGAGCTGCAAATCTTGGTCGCCAAGGATCAACTCAGTCGCGGCGACGGGGCACGGGCCGCGACACTCTTAAAGTCGTTGCAGACGCAGCTACGGATGGATTTGGAAAAGCAACCGGCCGACGACGAAGCTCGGCGCCGTCTCGTCACGGCGCTGTTGCTGTCGGGCGATCACGACGCGGCGTTCGCCGTGTTGCGCGAAGGTCTGACCCTTAAGCCCGACGGGCCTTTCGGATCGCTGGCCGCGCAGGTCGCCACGGCTCTCGCGATGCACGCCGTCGACAATCCGGCCCTCTCCTCCGCAGAACGGATGCGGTTCGTGCTCAGCGCCTTAGAGCTGATGCAGAAGTACGGAGAAACCGGAGTCGAAACGGACTTGGCCGTCGCTCGTTTACTCAAGTCGGCGAATCGCCGGGAGGAAGCAATCGAGCGCTATCGCAGCCTGGGCCCGCGTTCGACGACGGCCCGCATGGAGCTGGCGGCCGTGCTTCTCAGCCTCGGTCGTAAAGCCGAGGCGGAAGCGGAATTCAAGGCGGTCATCCAGTGGTATCGAGAGCATCCGGACGATCCCGCGAACGAGCAGCTGCTGCCGCTCCACGCGGCGGCAGCTGCCGTACGTCTGGGCCGTGCGCCAGATGCCGTCGGTTACCTCAAGCAACCGCACCTCAACGTCCCTCCGGAACTGCAGCGGGCCGCATTAACGGAAGCGTACCTTGCTTGGGACGATCTCCTGACGAGCGCTACGGAAAAAGCGCAGATCGACAAACGTTTTAAACTGTTGCGAAGCGCGCTTCGTGAAGATCGTTGGCATCCCGAAGTATTGCGACGGCTGCTGGATCTGGCTCAGCGGTTTGACGGCGTCGCCGAGATGACGCGAACCTTTCTGCAAGATTTGATCACCGCCGGAGACGTCCCCGCGCCGGCATATCTCCTCTTAGGGGCCGACGCGCTCGCCCACGGTGATCGCCCGACCGCGCGGAGTTACTTGGAACAAGCCTATCGGCTCAACAGCGAGCTCGTGCCGACGCTGTATCAGTTGGCGCTGGTCTTGGCGGAAGACGAGCAAGACCCCGACGGCCCATTGCGAGCGGTGCAACTCCTCAACGTCGCTATCCAGAAGGAATCGAACGACATCCCGTTGCGATACCTCCGCGGGCGGACCTTGGCAAAATTGAGCCGGTGGCAAGACGCCCTCGCCGATCTGGAACTGTGCGCGTTACGCATGAGCGATAATGCCGAATTCCATCGTACGATCGCCCAAGTCTACACGGGCTTGGATCTCAAAGATCTTGCCCGAAAGCATGCCGAGCTTGCCAAGCGAGGCTCGGCCAAGTAAACGCGGAGCAGGCCACGACCGGCAACCTCTCGTCCGGAGTGCGACGCTTAAAACCCAAGCGGCGGTGCTAGGTTCCTTCTGGCTTGCGCCGCCGGAGCTTGCGCCAAGCCACCGGGACCGCGACCATGCCGGCCAAGAGCATCGAAGACGGCTCGGGTACGGCTGCCGGATCGTACTCAAGGTCCAATTGCTTACCGCCGTTGCTGCTCGCGAGATGAAAGAAGCTACCGTTGGTTCCGTTACTCGCAAAGAACGGACTACTCGGGTCGATCAATAACGAAGTCAAAGCGGCTTCGGTAAACACGTTGCTGTCGGCCGTCGCGATTTTCCAGGAGTAGTGCTGGGCAGGGTTCCATCCGGCCAAAGCCGTATCGGAAGACGGCGGCGATCCCGTGGTCACCGAGTGCATCTCGATGAGGAAAGGATCCCCCGAGGTGCTATTGAGCGTTAACGTGCCGAGGTTCCACAGATCCCAACCGGGGTTTCCAATGGTCGGGCCGGCCACGCCGTTGAGGTCGTTGATTTCCCAAACGTATTTGCCGCCGGCGTTCCAAGTCGTCGAAGTGTCGGTCATCACCCCGGGGCTGTTGCCGGGCGAGCCGATGCCGCCGGCGTTGATGGTGACCTGGCCGAAGAACGTACCGCCCCCTTTGACCACACCGCCGACGCCGACGACTACGGGAGCCGATACCTGTCCGTTATTGACCAAAGATTTATTAGTAAGATCGAAGGAATAGCCGCTCGGCGCGCTGATGTAACCGGTCGGCGAGGTAATCGATAAAGTCCCGCCCGTGAAGTTGAACGTTCCACCTTCTTGGATGTTCAATTGCCCAACTTGCAGCCTGCCGCCGGACTGCAAATTCAGCGTGCCGCCGTAATTGATGCCGACCCCGCCACTCGCGGAGAGCAGACCCGAATTGGCTACCGTCAGCGTTCCTGTGCCTAAGTCGCCTACGGATAAACCGTCGGTGATCCAGCTGGATCCGCTGCCGGTGACCGTGGCATTGCCCGAGCTGTTATAGCCGATCACGCCGGATTCGCTGGTGACTTTGCCGCCGTCGCTAATCAGGAGCGTACCTGAGCCATGGTATTCACCCACCTTAAGCGTGCCAAGGTAGTTCGTCGGGTCAGCAATGTTCCAAGTGGATCCGATGCCCGTGATCGTGGCGCTGCCCGTCGCGTCGAAGCCGAAGCCGAGAGATGCGTAATTGCTGTTGACCGTGCCGCCATCGCTAACCAGGAGTGTACCGGCACCGCCGGAACCCACCGTAAGCTGAACGTTGTTGTTCCATGTAGATCCAATGCCCGTGATCGTGGCATCGCCCGTCGAGCCGTTATAAACACCGAGAGTAGAGTTATTACTGATGACGGTGCCGCCGTTGTCGATGGCGAGAGTACCGCTACCGTACTCGCCGACTCTCAAAGAGGTTGCGTTCCATTGCGATCCGGGGCCGGTAATCGTGGCATTGCCCGTCGAGCCGACGTTAACACCGAGTTCGCCTGTATCGGTGGTCAGTATCCCACCGTCGCTGACTGTGGTCGTCCCTGAACCATTGAGACCCACGCGAATAGTATTAGCGTCCCATTTGGACCCTATGCCCGTGATCGTGGCACTCCCCGTCGAACCGAGGTTGACGCCGAGATCGTTCCAGTAACTGGTGGTCAACTTGCTGCCGCTTGCAATCGACAGCGAGCCGGCACCATTGGTTCCGACTTTCAGTGTCTGATACTCGGATAGATCGACGACCGATTCGTTAACCAGGTTCAGTTGCGATTGTAGGCCATCGATCTCCGGGGAAAACTGGAAAGTGTAGTTCGTGCCGTCAAAGGTAGAATTCGGGATGTAGTCATACGTGGCCACGACGGTCCCGGACACCTCTCCACCATTGAGAGAGTAGGAAATTCCCGAATTTCCCGGAGGCTGGAATTGGGAGACCGAGAGCCTGACCTGCGCCAAGCCAAGGTCGTACCCAGGTTGGGAAATAAACCGCGTAAGGTTCGAGGTCGTTTGAGAAGTGGTCGCTGAAAAGGGAACGTGTTTCCAAAACGAATACGAGTAAACACCGCCATCGACGTAAGCGGAGCCACTGCTGTAGCCATTGTTCTCTGGTATTCCTTCGAAGGTTCCGCTCCCGACTAGACTTAGATCTGGATTTATCGGGCTTCCGTACCAAAAAAAGTCGCTCGACCACAAAGTTGGTGGCGCCGCGACGTATGTGCCCGGTATAGCCAATTGGGATACCTGACCAGCGGCGTATCCCTCACCAGTGAGTGAAAGTTTGGCTCCGATGAGAAAGCCCAGGGAAGGATCGAAGCTTCCCACGAGGCCCGCCATAGGTGCATTGGCGAGCGCGCCCGTGGTCGGAACGGTGACGTTGAAGCCACGGCCGATTTGCAAACTCGTGGTGGCTTGCGCCAGCAATGCCGACGTAGAAGCGGCCCACACGATCGCGCTAACGATACCGCATCGAATCACCGTCATTCGCATGTGCTCCTGCAAGCCGTCGACGGCAAGGCACCTTTGCCACGATTGCCGACCACGAACATCATCTTAGGATTTGTCTAATACACGTCAGCGACAGTGAGCCGGTTGGTCAACCTGAATGAATTTACGAGCACGGAGCGGACGCCGATTCCGTCACACGTGCCTCAATGGTTTCCTCAACGATGCGTCAGGATCATTTCGGATTAAGAAGTATAAACTCGGTTTTCTACGTAAACAATCACGGATGAAGGTATTTAGCCCCAGGTTTTTGGATACAAGGGCAAAAGAGGCTGGTTTGGGAAGTCATTCTGAGAGGATTCACGCGGGCATTTCGGTCGAGCAACTGCGGGCCGAATAAGAGACATCGGGGCCAAGAGAGCGGCTAAGACGGCTCCAACCTCCCACGCTCGAACCGTTGCTAAGCGCTCCCGATATTCTCGATTCTCCCTAACGAGGCCTACCGACATACCGTGCATCGGCGGAGCAGCTGCAAGGCCCTAGCATGGTGGGACGTCTCCCTTAGCCAATTGGGCGTGACGAGTGGAGCTAACCGTAGCGACCGTAGTCGCTCGCTAACTTCACGATCCGCCCGACCAATCGCGGTTCGTCGTCGGGAACCAGGCGCGGGCGACGTTGCGTCGCCCGCGCTTGTCCCAACAAACGGCAGGCTCGACGCTCGCTCACGTCGAGCGTCTCCCGCACGTGTTCGACGACTCGTCGCCGACCGGTCGGGCTCAGAAGTTTCCCGCGGCGGCCTCGCGCAGAATCGCCTTGTCGAGTTCGGCGTCGGCCAACAGTCGCTTCAAGCGCGCATTCTCCAGTTCCAACTCTTTGAACCGCTTCGCTTGGTCCGTCCGCAGGCCGCCGTACTCTTTTCGCCAGCGATAGTACGTCTGCTCCGTCACGCCGATCTTCTTCGACACCTGCGGAACCGTCTGACCGCGCGAGAGCTCCAATTCCGCTTCCCGTAATTTCTGAATGATCTGCTCGACCTGCAAACGCTTCGTCCCCATGATCGCCTCCCTTTTCAAGTGATGGTCGTCAGTCCACGACTGAAGACCGGACTCGTTTAAGGGGGCAAGGTCAGTTGCGAAGTGGCGGTACTTTCAGCCGTTGACACCACACCCGTTGTCGAACAATCAGCAATGCACCGCATTCGGCTATCTACTGAGGCACGATGCCAGCGTTTGATCCACCGAACGAGATTGCGTTTCGTGCATCCTCATAGTCGAGGAACTTATACAGAATGCCTCTGGTCAGCTGCAACATTGCATTGCGCTCGGCGGAATTGGTGTGTGCGGCATTGAGCCAGTTACCGTGACGGATCGGATCGGCAAAGCCTTTTACGATCTGTTCGATTGTGGCCTTATCGGTTCCGAGAGCAGCGTGCATGGCGAGCCAATTCTCCTTGTCGGTCTGTTGACCGAATGCGCTCTTGATACCTTCGATCGCGCGGAAGCAATACGTAGCACAGTCGTGTACTTCGACAACGGCGCGACAGTAGTCACGAAGCGCGAGACGGAAGAGAACGTTTTGGCCGGAGAGCCGGACAGCGCGACTAAACGTGTCTCCGTTTTGGTCGGTGACCACCGGAGGGCTGCTGTTCGAGTTCACGCCAAAGACGTGAGCGGTTCCGTCCTCTTCAATAACTTGGATTATCTCCACCGAAAAGCCGCACCCGATAGCGAAGCCGAGCGATCCTACAACGATGTCGGCAATGCCTGTGGCTGCGATCTGGGCGGATACATACCCGTCTAACTTTGGATAGGTTAGAACGACGGTCAGTTGAGACGCATCACAACTGACCTTCGCGTCGCCGTCACCGGAAAGCCTCATCCGGATTTGTTCGAAAGAGACAGCGGCGCGTTCCGGATTTATGCGACCTGTGCATAGATACTTCATTCTGAGACTCGATGAGTGGATGGGACACACTGAAAGGCGTTGGCGCTTCACATGTAGCGAATTGGTTAGTAGCTTCGCCATCAAGGAGCAGTCGTGCGCACTAACGGTTCGCGACTATCGTTGGCTTGTTCGGTTTAAGTAGGCATGCGGTCCCGAGGTTACGAATGACCTGCCTTTGGGACAGCGATAAGCAACATCCTCAAGAATGTCCGAGCATAAGGATACAAAAAATCCACACGTAATAGCGAACTTCTTAAGCCGAGCGTCTCTCGGCTGTCGTAGACCGATTTCAATTGGATCGGTCGACCAACAACTAAGGATCGTCTCAAGATATTCCTTGCTCGTAGCTGGACGATATGGAAACCAGGCACCCAGATTTTGACGATATGTGATTTCGTTTCGCACTGCAGAAAGCCAGTTTCTGCCCTCACTACATGGATTTGCCGAGAGATCGATCAATTTTCCCGCAACGGTTATCGAATCCGCGTCTCCGATCGGTAGGCGGCTCACAGCGGATTCAAGCACCGCGGATCGTCCGACTTCGGGCTGTTCACCAATCGACTTACGGGAGTCGCGACCAAGTCGTCATCTGGATAGGGCTGCAACAACGACAGCACCTTCTCCTTGCCGGTGAAATCCGGATCGAGCCACAATGCTCGCGCATCGGGCGCGAGAATGACCGGCATTCGATCATGGAGCCCGGCCATCATCGGATTCGCTTCGGTCGTGATGATCGTTTTCCAACGGCCACTCAGCTTACTGATCCGTCGACTCGACGGCACTCGACTTCGCGAGTTTTCCTGCATCGTTACCAACATCGATCGGGAATCTACCTCTTCTTCGCATTCCGGCGAGAATTGTCGTTTGCGCGTTGTATTCTTGCGCCCAAGCCCTAGGGTTACACGGTGTCGGGTTGCGACCGTGAGTTCACGGTCCCTTTCCGATGTCGTCGGACGACAAGAATAAAACAGACCGGCACTCGTCGAGAGGCCGGTTTGCAAGTAAGCCGACGTGGTCGAACGCGC
The DNA here is from genome assembly GCA_021413845.1 of Planctomycetia bacterium. Lineage (NCBI taxonomy): Bacteria > Pseudomonadati > Planctomycetota > Planctomycetia > Planctomycetia bacterium. The sequence continues at coordinate 90,017 of JAIOPP010000001.1, forward strand.
TCTCGATCGAGCGTTCCGCCACGTCGGCTTTTTTGTTTACGGCGAGGAACGACGTCACCCTCACCTCAGCAGGAAAACCTATGCAATCCAAATTCCTTCTCGTCCGGCTCGGCTGCGCCGCGATCATCTTGATGTCACCCTTGTTCGCGTTCGCGGGGCCGGACGATCCGATTGCGGACATACACGTCGGGCTCGGTCACGACCCCGGCAGTACCCTCGTCGCTACGACTAAGACAGACGCCGACGGAAAGTTCGCGTTCATGGGACTGCAAACCGGCAAATACTATCTCGTCGTCCTGTCTGCGTCCGATCCAAACGCCCCAATGACAAAGGTGGGGCCGGGCACTCTCATCCTCAACGATTCACAAGCCGCCAAAGGAAGCGATTCCGATACCTCACCAAGACTTGTGGCAAGATATTCCGGTCCCGGAAATGGGAACTTCTACTTCGGCAAGCAAGCCACCGTCGTCGACGGCGCGCAGCTGAAGTTCGAGCGCACCTTCACGATCACCCCCGTCAACGATGCTCCAACCATTTCCCTTCGCGTCGACCCGAACACGGGCCGGTCAAGCCAATCAATCACTATCGGCATGGACGGCGGCGCGATCAGCGGATCGTTTAAGACCGCCGAAAACGAATCGCCGTTGCCGCAGGATCGCAAAGCAATTGATTCGCCGATGCCTAAGATCCCCGGCGTGCCGTTCACTCCGCAAGTCGACCAGCGGCTCGGAAGCGGCGGTAATCCGGCTACTAAGATCAGGCTCGAATGGGACGATGGTCGCAGCGTCGCCACAACCGAGTCGGACGCCGCAGGCAAGTTTGAGTTCAAAAATTTGAAAGCCGGCAGCTACCTGTTCGTGATCGTCCGGCCGGATCAAGATCCGCAAATCACGAAAGTGGGGCCGGGCACGGTCGTTCTCCCCGCAAAAAAATATAGCGAGTCGTGGAAAGAGGACGCCATCAAGAGTATCCGGGTAGAAAATAGTTCGTATGCGATCGATCCGGAATCCGGCCGATCGAAACAAACGATCGTCGTCACCGGAGGAACGATCAGCGGCGAGTTGAAGTTCGCCGACAACAACTCACCGATGCCGACGAAACGGGCAACGATCGCTGCTCCGATGCCGGTCGTTCCCGACGCGCCGTCGGGCGTCGTCAATTTCATTCTGAAGAAGGATTTCGAAGGGATCCAACTCGGCGTTCAAGTCCGCGAGCAACCCAAAGGGCTCTTGATCCAGCAGGTCAACGAGGGAAGTCTGGCCCAACAGCTCGGAATACTGCCGAAAGATCTCATTGTCTCCGTCAACGGAGTACCGACGACGACGGTCGAGACTTTACGAACGCAGTTGAACGCGGTCGGCGCGGCCTTGAAATCTCAAAACCAAGGGTTTGCGATCCTCAGCGATTTGGAGACGAAAACGAAAACGGAAACGAAAACGGCCGGTCCGACCCTGATCATTGTCGATCGCGGAGGTCGGATCCTCGGAGTGCGGGCCGCCGGCAACGTCCGCGTCGCGGCAGGCGATATCAACGGCGACGGCATCATCGTTGGGGCGGACGCAGGCGCGGGTCCGGTGGTGTCCAAAGTGACCACGAAGAACTCAAGCAACCCGGAGCCGAATTCTAGGGCTGCCGGACCGAAGCCGGCGAAGCTAGATATTATCGTTATGCCGGTGCAAAATCCCGAGGCTACCGCGCCTGCCGATCCCGCCGCGAAAGTCAACGATCCCAAAGCGGTCGCAGGAGAACCGGCCGGGGCCAAGGCCGATCCCAACGGCGCGTGGCGCTTCAAGCAACTGCCGAACGGCAAGTGGCTGTACTACGGGCTTGATGAAAAGTGGATGGTCAACGAAAACGGCAAGTGGGTTCCTTATCTTCCGACGTCGACAACTGGGGGCGTCGGGCCTTCCAAAACTATAGATCGGATGGGAAATCCTACAGTCAACGTTGCTCTCGAAGCAGCGCCCAAGCCCGGTGGTTCTTCTCAGCCGAATGGTATTGGCAATAAAATCGGTGCGGGATTTCCCGCCCTAAGCCCGCAAGGCGAAGCGCCGACAGCGGCTCCGAGAAAAAGCGCGGCCGCCGGGGCCATCGGGGGCGCCGTGCGTGGCGCATTCGGCGGCAAGAAATAGTCGATCCGACCTGACTCGATGGAATGCTCAGCTCCCTCGCGTATCCGGGGCACGTTTGCCTACGAAACAATTGAGCAATGGATTGATATCGCTTGCTCAAATAGCGGTTCGATGAACGCTCACCGGGACAATCGCTGTCGAAGTTCAAGACAGAGGCATTCCGATACCATCGACCAATTGCATTAACGTTACATGCTTTGTCGATCGTCCCTAATGCGTTTGAAATATCGCTGCTTCAGAGCCCCACTTTTTGTCGAGCATGACCGTTTTGGCTTTCGATATAAGCTCAGAGTGTCAGGCGAGCCGTAGCTACGTAGCGCCGCTCCGCGAAACCCGTACGGCAGTATCGGAAGTGGCTAGAGCAACTCGTTTATATGCTCGCTTTGTTCAGTGGTATCCCCGTCGCTGTCGAACTTAAAACGATACTGAATACTGATTCCAATACGTTAAGAGTCGCCGCAGGCGCCGACCTTCGACGCTTTGACGCGATCAATTGGCTTGAGCGAACGAGGCCCTTTTCAGCTTCCGGCAGAGTTATCGGCATCGCAAAACCTTTCTGAATATGCTCTGTTGATAGTGTGCAAACTCTGCGCTGAGGAAGACTTTTAATCGCGGCCACTCTTCGAAACCTGCGATTTCCGTGCTCGGCAACGCTCCTTCGTACGAGATTTGTCGGTCATGATCCTCGTAAATGGACCTTCGTCGGTATCAATGAGGGGCCTCGAATTCGTCGGAGCTATTAGATTTCGAACGCCACAATGAGATTTAGAGCGTTTCAATCCGAAATGCGATCGAACCGCAATCCGTTTAATACGTTCTGTGAGTCAATTATGATCAGTGCGGCAAAAGAGTACCGAACCAACGCGAGTTACGCGTTAGTTTGCTGCTCGCCGACGACTGCGACAGCAAAGCCATATCCGGGTCCGGGTCTCGTAGTCGATCTGATGCTTGCGTTGTCCACGACCGACATAACGGATAGATGTCTTGGACGGATCTCAGCGAGCTATTCGGATCGAGGTTGCCTGGCAGGGGCTCCTTTGAGCATGGAAATCGAAGACTTTCTTCAAGTCGCCGAATGCTCCAGCTGGAACTCGATGACGAACACCTCGGTATCCGGATCGTAAGCACCGTGCATCGACTCCCAGACCGAGACGAAGTCTGCGACCGAATCGTATCCCTCGGCCTTAGCGTCCGCTTCCGTTATCTCACCGAGCAGTTCTCGTCGTACCGCCGTAACGACGATTCTCGCAATCGCTTTCTTGCCCCGGCCGGGTTGAAGCGCATAGGACTGCCCAATGCGCCAGGAATGGAGACGCTCGCCGACGATCCGCCGACTTTGCGTCTTGCGACCATCGATCACCAATTGCCATGTCTTTTGGAAGATCATTCAAAAATATTCCTTTTGAGATTCGAATGGAACCGAACACGGTGCCGATAGATTAGCCGCATACGTCTCTATCGTTGACGATGCTTGTTCCGGCTTCGCTCTTCGTCACCGTCACTGAGCAGAGATCTATCTACGGACGACGCGCACCGACTCAGGTGTCGTAGACGTCTGGAGATTGGGCATCGAATCCCAAGTCGACTTGGGTACCCGTTTCGAAGGTTCCGGCATCGAAATAACCGATTTATACTTCTCAGGCGTCGGCGGAATATTGCAAA
>JAIOPP010000002.1 GCA_021413845.1 Planctomycetia bacterium
GTGTATATCGTCAGTCGCCGCAAGCTGCTCCGGATGTTCCTCGTGCCGGGCATCATCGCCATGCCGATCATCTTCGCTTGGGCCGCCACGACGAGTCTCAGCTACCTCCACATCGGCATCTTCATCGCGGGGCTGCTCACCGTCGGACAGTTCAGCTTCTGGGGCAACTACCTGCCGCGCGTTTATCCGGTTCACTTGCGCGGCACGGGCGAAAGCTTCGCCGCCAACATCGGCGGTCGCCTCATCGGCACGAGCTTCGCCGCGGTCACGACGACGGTCGCCGCCGCGCTCGTCGCCCCGGGCCCCAACGGCTCGCCGCCGAATCCGATCTCCGTCGCGCACATGACCGCCTACGTCGCGGCCGGCGTCGCGCTGACGGTCTACGTCGTCAACTTCATCGCCTCGTTCTGGCTCCCCGAGCCGAAGGAAGGGGAGTTCGACGAGTAGTTCGTCGCTCTTGGTACGCCACGCTCCAGCGTGGCAGCTGTGAACTCGCACGGAGAAGGAGCCACGCTGGAGCGTGGCGTACCAAAAAATCTTCGTTCGTCACGCAATTAGGAATCCAACCATGGCGATCGACGCGAAGACCCCGCCCGAAACTCCCGCCGCCTCGTCGACCGGCCCGACGGTCGACACCGCGCCGGTTCGCACCTCGCGCGGCGCGTGGATGGCCTTGGCCGCCGCGCTCTTGGGCTGGCTCTTCGACGGCGCCGAGATGGGGGTCTTCTCCCTCGTCGGACGTTCGGCCGTGCAAGACATGCTCGGCTATGCGGCCCCGACGGTCGAGCAAGAGCGCGAAGTCGCGTTCATGTTCAGCGTCATCATCGCCGTCTTCTTAGTCGGCGCTGCGACCGGCGGTGTGCTCTTCGGCTGGCTCGGCGATCGGCTTGGGCGCGTGCGGGCGATGAGCCTCAGCGTGCTCACCTATGCGATCTTCACCGGCCTTTGCGGCATCGCCCAAACGCCGCTCCAACTCGGCATCCTCCGCTTCATCGCCTCGCTCGGCATGGGTGGCGAGTGGGCGCTCGGTGTGGCGCTGGTCATGGAAGTCTGGCCGAATCGATCGCGTGCGCTGATGGCCGGCCTCATCGGCGCGGCGGCGAATTGCGGCTACTTGCTCGTCGGGTTCCTCGGCATCGCGTTAGGCGCCCTACTCACGGATTTCCAGATCATTCTCACCGACATCGGCCTTCCCGAGGCGACGGTGACGATGCTCGTCAAGAACAAGGGGTGGCGGCTGATGATGATCGCCGGCACGCTTCCGGCGCTTCTCACGTTCTTCTTCCGCATCTTCGTACCCGAGTCGCATAAGTGGGAAGCGGAGCAGGGGAAGGGGAACACATCGAACTGGGCGACCGTCGATTTGCTCGGCGTGTTGGTCGGCGCGCTCGGCCCCGCGGTGATCGTCTATGTTTGGTCGACCAATAGCATCGCCGACCAGTGGCTCGTGCCGATTCGTATCGTCGGCACGTTAGCCGGGCTCACGATCGCGATCGTCGGCTACACGTATCCCGTGTTCCGCTACTTGCAGCGAACCGTGGCGGCGCGACATCTCGATGCGCCCACCAGCCCGTGGCCGACGATTCGGCGAATGCTCCTCGGGGCCTGCCTCAGCGGCGTGGCGCTGCTAGGAACCTGGGGCTCGACTCAAGTCGCCGCGGCCTGGGCCGGCAAACTCACGGAAGGGAAGGCCGAGTTCGCCAACGCGCATGCTCCGTCGTATACCTTGATCGCGTTGTCGCTCGGGGCGATCCTCGGCACGATCGTCGCGGCGATGTGCGGCGACTGGCTCGGCCGACGAATCACGTATTGCCTGATGTGCGTGCTGTCGCTGGCGTCGGTCCTCATCTTCTATCAGACGCACTCGGAGTACGGCACGTCGTTCCTCATCTGGGCGTTCATCCTCGGCGCCACGACCGCCTCGTTCTACGGCTGGCTCCCGCTCTACCTGCCCGAACTCTTCGCCACGAAAGTCCGTGCGACGGGCCAAGGCTTCGCCTTCAACTTCGGCCGCATCCTCGCCGCGATCGGCGGCCTCCAGATGAGCGCGCTCTTACCGTACTTCGCCGACACGAAGACCTACGCAGGCCTCTCCGGCAGCTATCCGGTGGTCTGCAGCTACATCAGCGCGATGTACGGCGTTGCATTTCCCGGAGACCGGACGCAATCGCGTCCCGGCCAATGGAAGGTGCGAAAACCAGTAGGTGTCAGGAACCCTTTCTTGGATCAGAGCGAAAAGGTTCCTGACACCTTTTTTTTACATCCAGAGCGGTTCCGAACGCAGTCATGCCGAGGTCTTATACGCATTCTTGCTTGAAGTAGCGCGCCTCCTCTTGCGCTCCCCCGACCTACCCATCATGCTACGGCGACATTCCTAGCTTGGGAGGTTGCGATGAAGGTGTTGGGGCATTTGCCTTTGGCGGAGTTGGAACGGCTGGAGCGTGTGGAGAAAGACGCGGCGCAGTCCAAACGCCTGCGGATCGTGATTCTCGCCGCCAACGGCTACACGGCGCCGGCGGTGGCGATGTCGGTCGGGCTTTCGCGGCGCATCTGTCAGCGCTGGTTGGCGCGCTACAACGAGTTCGGCCTCGCGGGCTTGGACGACCGACGCGGGGCGGAGCCGCAATCGCCGCTCACGCCGGAGCAAGAGTCGCTCGTTCGGCAGCGGATCGAATCAGGTCCGCGGCCCGACGATCAGGTCTGCTCGCTGCGGGGCGTCGACTTCCAGCGGATCCTCGCCGGCGAGTTCGGCGTGCTGCGGTCGCTGTCGGCCGTTTATCATCTGCTGCATCGTCTGGGCTACTCGTATCTGCGGCCGCGACCGCGGCATCGCCTAGCGGATCCGCAAGCTCAAGAAGAGTTCCAGGCCGCGCTGCCGGCGCGCTTGCAAACGTTGAGCGAGGCTCATCCCGACAAGCGACTGCGCGTTTATTTTCAGGACGAATCACGCTTCGGGCAGCAAGGGACGACGACCAGCGTCTGGGCGCGACGCGGCTCGCGGCCGACGGCGATCCGGCAGACGGAGTATCAATACTTGTGGGTGCTCGGCGCGGTCTGTGCGGAAACCGGGCACGCCGAAGGGCTGCTCAGTCCGCAACTGAATACGAAGATCGTGAACCTGTTCTTGGAGCAGTTCTCACGCACGCTCGCGGCCGACGAACACGCGGCGATGATCTGGGACGGGGCCGGCTTTCACGTCAGCCGGGCGCTGCAAGTTCCGGCCAACGTCACGCTGATTCAATTGCCGCCGTACAGTCCGGAACTCAACCCGGTCGAGAACTTATGGCACTATCTGAAAAGCCACTTCTGGTCGAATCGAGCCTACGCCGACTACGAAGAACTGGAGCAAGCCGCCGTCGATGCCTGGCAAAAGGCCGTCGTCAACGCCGACCTGATGAAATCCGTCTGCGCCGCACCCTACGCAAATCGCGCTACTTCAAATTAGAACGCGTATTATTATCAGAAAGACCGGCCGCGCAGCCTGTCATTTTATTAGAACCCGAAGCTGCATAAGCACCTCGTTGACCCAAACATACTCGGGCGATCGTCCGTCATGGGAAGGAACATGAACCGTCATAACCAAGCAATCCGACTCTCGAACCACCACGAGTAATTGCTGGTCCCAATAAACGGGGCGATTGAGCTTTCTGTCCTGCAGTACGACTTGCAACTTCATATACGATAAACTTGGCACTCGCTCCATCTCCACCAATGAGCAGCGCGATCCGGTCTTCCGAGCGAGTGTGACGGTGTCTTTTAAGGTGTCCGACAAAATGATGGTCGCCGGGTCGTCGAGCAGAATTTGATCCTGCTGAGGCGGCGCATCCGTGTCGATCAACTTGGTCGTATTGAGTTTGATGCCGACTTCGTCGGAGAGAAGGTCCATCAAGCCGACCGCTTCCTTCAACATCAGTTGCCGCGGAGCAAGTCGATAAATGT
>JAIOPP010000003.1 GCA_021413845.1 Planctomycetia bacterium
CGACAACGGCGGCTTCATCGGCGAGCGAGACTACGGCTCGGTCACGTTTCTCACACCGGCCGGGCAATCGCGACCGGCGCAATTGATGTTTCTCTCCGGCCGCGTGGTCGACGAGCCGAAGCGCGACGAGCCCGACGGTAAAGCGAAGAAGCAAGAGCAAGACGAGCTCAAGAAACTCGCCGACAAAAAGCTCGCTCCGCCGAAGCCGGCTTTCAGTCGTCGCAAAGCGCTGGCCGATACGGCTCTGCACGCCGAGCAACGGCAAATCTTCGCGCGTTCGATCGTCAACCGCATCTGGGCCCGTTTGCTGGGGCAAGGGCTCGTGATGCCGGTCGACCAAATGCACTCGGGCAATCCCGCGAGTCATCCGGAGTTGCTGGAGTGGTTGGCACGCGATACCGCCGAACACAAATACGACTTCGCACGCTTGATGCGCGGCATCGTGCTGAGCAAGGCTTACTCGCGCAGCAGCCGTTGGGACGGTGCCGAACGTCCGCTTGCGGCCTTGTTCGCCGTGGCGCAAGTGCGCCCGATGAGCCCGGCGCAATATGCTGCGTCGTTGCGCATTGCGACGGCCGATCCCGAGATGTGGACTACGTTCAAGACGTTGACCGAGGGAATGACGAGAGCGGCAGGCTTATCGGCGTCGGCACGAGGTTGGACGAATTCTTTCGCACCGTTGACCGACAACTTTCAAGTCGGTGTTTCCGAGTCGTTGTTGTTGGCGAATAGCGATCGCATGATCAGCGAATTTCTCTCGGACGGCGGCGATCGCTTGGTCGGACGGATGAAAACGTTGGCCGATCCGCAAAAGCAAGCCGATTGCGCGATCACCACGGTGTTCGGACGGCCGGCGGATGAAGAAGAGCGGCGCGTCGTAACGGAATATCTCGCGCAGCGCCGCGATCGACCGCTCGAGGCCGCGAAGCAAATCGTGTGGTCGTTGCTGACGAGCAGCGAGTTCCGCTTCAACTATTAGAGCATCGCTGTGGTTCCGGTTTCGAGACGAAGCTTGCGACGAGCGTAGGTTGCCTAGGCACAAGGAAGACGACATGAACCCCTTTCGACTCGACCGACGATCGTTCCTCGGCACTTCCGCAGCCGCTTCCGGCGCCCTAGCCGCCGATATGACGCTGCTCGACGCGTTGCAAAATCCGGCCACGGCCGCGGAGATGAAGCGGAAGCAAAAGAGCGTGATTCTGCTATGGTTGGCCGGTGGCGCCAGTCAGCTGGAAACGTTCGATCCGAAGCCGGGTCGTCCGACCGGCGGCCCCTATCGCGCCATTCCGACTTCGATGCCGGGCGTGCATATCTCCGAGTTGATGCCGAAGATGGCGACGAGGATGAAGCACACCGCGATCATTCGCTCGCTCAATACGAAGATCGCCGATCACGGCGGCGGCTCCGATCTGATGCAACTCGGCCGGCGCGACGAACCGAGCTTACGTTATCCGGATCTAGGCGCAGTCGTGGCGCGCGAACTCGGCAGCGCCGATGCGGCAGTGCCCGACTACGTTTCGTTTTACGCTCAGACCGAAGGACGAGGCAGCGCCGTCGGTCAGGCGGGCTTCCTCGGTGCCCGCTATCTGCCGATGTTCCTCACGGACAAGTCGAAGCCCGAGAACCTCGAACGCATCGCCTCGCTCAGCGATCTCGATCACACGCAACGAGCCGAGCTGCGCGATCATCTGAGCAAGCGCTTTGCGCGCGGCCGCGAGACCTCGGCGGTCGGCAGCCATAATCAAGCTTATGCGCGGGTTCGCGGCTTGATGGCGAGCGAGAAATTGTTCGATATCGAGCAAGAATCGCAAAAGACTCGCGATCGTTACGGCCCGACACAGTTCGGTCAGCAGGCGCTCGTCGCTCGTCGTCTGGTCGAAGCGGGCGTGCCGTTCGTCAAGCTCGGTCGCGGCTGGTGGGACAGTCACGGGGAGAACTTCGAGACCCATCTGGAGCTGGTCGCCGACTTGGATCATGTGATGTCAACCTTGCTCGACGATCTCTCCGAGCGCGGCCTGTTGGAAAACACGCTCATCGTCACGCTCAGCGAGTTCGGCCGGACGCCGAGAATCAATTCCTCGCTCGGTCGCGACCACTTCGCGAGCGCGTGGAGCACCACGCTCTCCGGATGCGGCGTTAAGGGGGGAGCCGTCCACGGCAAGACCGACGTGGATGGGAATACCGTCGCCGAAGGAGAGATCGGCGCACCGCAACTATTCGCCACGATCTTCGAGGCCGTCGGAATCGATCCGGCGAAGGAATACCACGTCGGTCCACGACCGATACCGATCGTCGACAAGTTCGCCGGCGCGGTGAAGCAAATCTTGGCTTAGGTGTGAGAAGGTCGGTCTTGGTTCCCGTTGGAATTCTTGAATCGGAAACAGCGCGATGGCATTCGATCCTACGAAGCTGAAAGTCGTGAAAGACCTCGGTCGCCAAGACATCTTGTTCGGGCTCGCGCGCCGGCCGAACTCCGAGCGGGTCTTCGTCGGAAGTTCCGATTTCAAACTCTACGACGTCGACCTCGCCGCGGCGAAGCCCGAGCCGAAACCGGTCGGCGAGCATGGCAGCTACGTGACCTGCGTTGCCTTGGCGGGCGAAGGGAAGCTTTTGATCTCCGGCAGCTACGACTGCAAACTCAATTGGTGGGACGCTTCGACCTACAAGCCGGTGCGAAGCCTCGAGGCGCATAAGAAACAAATTCGCTCGGTAGTCGCCTCGCCCGACGGAAAGACGATCGCCAGCATCGCCGACGACATGGCCTGTCGACTTTGGGACGTCGCTTCGGGCAAGCTCGTTCGCGAATTCAACGGGCACGACGCGCAGACCCCGACGCACTTTCCTTCGATGCTCTACGCCGTCTGCTTTTCTAACGACGGCAAGCTCCTCGCAACCGGCGACAAGGTCGGCCGAGTCTGTGTTTGGAACGTCGCCGACGGCAAGAAGCTCGCGCAACTCGACGCGTCGGGCATGTACACGTGGGACCCCACGGCACGCCGCCACTCGATCGGCGGAATCCGGTCGCTGGCATTCTCGCCGGATGGGGCTACGATCGCGGTCGGCGGCACCGGGAAGATCGGCAACATCGACCATCTCGATGCTCCGGCCCGTCTCGAAACGTTCGATTGGCAGGCCGGCAAATCGACGCTGGTCCTCTCGACCGACGGCAAGCACAAGGGTTTGATCGAACAACTCGCCTTCGCACCCGACGGCTCATGGCTCGTCGGCGCCGGTGGCGGCAACGCGGGCATCATCGCGTTCTACGATCTCAAGGCCGGCAAAATCATTTTTCAAGACGCCGCGCCGATGCATGTTCATGGCCTCGCCCTGTCGGAATCGGGCGACACGCTCTACGCCTCGGGCCACAACAAGCTGCTCGTCTGGTCGCTCAAGGGGTAACGCCGCGGCAACGCAAGCAACGGTTCATGGCCCGCGGCCGTGCCCCATCGCTGTCGCCGTCTCAACGGCAGCTTGCACCGATCCCGGCAATCGGCAACACGACTTAATAAGGTCGGCCCGCCGTTGTTTGCGAGATCGCCCCATTGCGGAATCGCACCGATTAGGTTGACCGGCGGTGCGTGGGCGAGGATCTACGGAGAGAACACGTAGCTGTGTCTCGTTTACCTTCGTTTTTCTAAATTTTTCACGAAGGTCCGAAGTGTTACATATTCCTGCAAGTCAGACGCTTCGCTTGGTTCAAACACGACTTTTGATAGCAAGCTTGCAGCCGAAGGGCGCACGTCATCCGTCCATTCTTAAGGTGAAATTAATGCGCTGATGAAATCGTCACAACCGATAGAACCGATATTCGCGCTTCTACTGCGCATACTCCTTGGATTTTCGGTTCTTGTATGGCTTATTTCTTCCAGCGATTGCTTCTATCGGTCGCGATAGTGGTGCCGGCGTGGGGCGAGCTTGCAACTGCAGCGCCGCCGCCGGTTCTTCCTATGGATCCGGCTGCGCCGAAAAGCGTCGAGCCGTTGCCCGCCGATACGCTCCCATCTCAGATCCAAATTCGCGGGGGAGGTCAGCCGCCGGCGCCACCACCGACTCCGCCGCCATTGTCCGGGCAGCCTTCGGCCGAGGCAGAGCAGTTTCTCTTCCCGCCGGCTACGCGCGAACCGGCTCGTGAGATTTACTCGCAGCCCGTTCCGAACTCGTACGATCGGTTGAGCGATCGCCGGGTCGAAGATGTCTTCGATCAAGCCGGCACGCTCGGCAACGATGTGCCGCCGAATCGGCGCAATCCGTATCCTTACGGCAACGACGAATACTGGTACGGCCACGATGCGAACGTCGAGCAGTGGGGCAAGCTCCTTGAGTTGCCCCACGTGCGATTGGGCTGGTTCGCGGCCGTCGATACCTACGTGAATAAGCCGAGTTTGAACTATCACTGGAACTCCGGCGATACCGGCCCGCTCGCCGCGGAGCCGGTAACGCTCGGCGCCGCCGGGCTCAATTGGAATGTCTCGCCGCATTTCGACCTCGGCTACCGTTTCGAACACGGCCTCGGTGAGATCAAAGTCGGCTATCGCTACTTCAACGCTCAGGGAGTCGATCCGTTCCCGTCGTTCGATTCAAACGGTTTGGGAACCATTTCGACGAAGATCAACATGAGCGTGATCGACCTCGATTGGTGCACGCTCGATTTCAACTCCGAAGGTATGCCGTTCATCTTCCCCTTGTTGAAGTCGTGGGGACGTGCGGGGCTTGGCAAGGCGTTGACGCCGAACTGGTTCAAGCCGCCGATGGAGATTCGGTGGATCTTCGGCATCCGCGGCGTGACGATGAACTATGAATCGATCGGTGCCGGCGACCAACGCTTCGAACGCGTGATGAACAACTTCAACGGTTGCGGATTGCACTTCGCCATCGATCTCAATCAGCGGCTCCGCACGAGCTGGCCGCTATTCATCCACGCTCGGGCAGAAGGCTCCGGTATCTTCGGCTTCTCCGATCAGGTTTTCGAACGGGTCGGGACCGGCGTTAACGGCATCAGCACGGTCGATCGCGACGGTATCGGCGTGCCGACGGCCGTCGTCGAGCTCGGCCTCAGCTATGCTCCGCAACTGCCGAAACGTTCCACGAAGGTCACGCTCGCTTGGCAGCGCGAACAGTGGTTTTGCTTCGGCAACGGCGGAGTTTCAAGCGCCGACTTAATCATGCAGGGCGTGTTGCTGAGAGGCGAGTACAAGTTCTAGAGAGAGAGAGCTCGCTACAAGCACGACACGAATTCCGCGACCCAAACGTACGAGCCCGACGGGCATTTTCGGATAACGTTCTATGATTCGACGACATCAACTACTTGCGATGCTGATGGCACTCTCGACCGTGCCGGCCGCGGCGCAAGTGCAACAGCCGAACGCGACGACGGCACCGCCGCCGACCCTAGCGCCCAACTATGCACGTCCCGCAGGCTTTCTCGCACCGCCCGGCTATCCCGTAGCTGCGGCGAAGGGGGGCACTGCAGAGCGGTTTCCGCAATATGGAACGGCCTACACGGCAGAAAGCGTCGGCGAGCGGTATGCTGCGCCGACGACTCCTTCGGCCCCTTCCGCGGCGCCAGCCGGAGCATCGTCGTGGCCCGCTGCCATGGTGCGGCAAGCGCCCTCTTCGTCCCGTTACGCACCTCCTCGGCAAACTGCCCCGGCGACGACGTTCGACGCTCCGCTTCAACAACGACCGGTGGTTTCTTCCCTCGCACCAAGCTCGTCGGAGCCGGTCGTCGTAAGCGACGACTATCGTCCGTTCCCTCAACCTCGAAGCTCCGTCGTTCAAGCGGCCGGTACAAGCCGGTCTGCTTACGACTCGCGAGTTTCCAAGGCCGACTTCCAGCAGCAGCCGACACTTCAGCAACCGCAGCCGCCGGTGGTACTACCGGCACCGGTCGCGCCACAATCGCAGCTCAAGAGCGAGCCGCAAGTGCCGGCGCCGCCGTCGGACGTCGAATCGGACCCCTCGCAGTTTCCGACCGGCTCGTTCCGGCTCGATGAACTCGTCGGCATGGCGATCACGCACAATCCGATTCTGCGCCGGGCGATGGCGGAAATCGAAGAGGCGAAGGGAGAGCGCGTGCAGGCCGGACTCTATCCGAATCCTGCGATGGAAACGAACAACCCGGAAGTCTTCGCCGGCCAGACGAGCTTCGTCAACTTCGGTTTTCAGCAGTTCATCGTCGTGAAAGGTAAGCTTCGGCTTGAAAAAGCCGCTGCCGACCAACTCGTGCGCGCCAGCACGGCCGAGTACCGGCTCGAGCGCTCGCGCATGCTCACCGACGTTCGCAAGCAGTACTACGAAGTTCTCGCGGCGAAACACCGCGTGTATCTCGCTCGTCATCTGACCGCGCTCGCCGAACGAGGCGTGAACGGCTCGCGTCAACTTGAGAAAGCCGGTGAAGGAACGCGGACCGACGTGCTCTTGCTCGACACTGAGTACCAGCGCGAACTGATTCGCCTGCAGAACGCCGAAACGACCTATCAAGGAGAGTTGAAACAACTCTCGGCGGTGGTCGGTCTTCCCGAAGTCGAAATTCGCGACGTTGAGGGAACGCTGTTCGAGACGCCGCCGGTTTTCAACGAACAAGACGTACAGGCGTTCCTCAACCACACCAGCACTTATATCGAGAAAGCTCGCGCCGAAATTACGCGCAGCCAAATGCAATTGCGGCGGGCGGAAGTCGAGCCGTATCCGAATCTCCGCATGGGCCCGGCGTTCCAAACCGGCACGCTCCCCAGGTCGGCGCAGTTCTGGCTTACGGTCGAATTCGAGATTCCGGTGTGGGACTTGAATCAAGGCAACATTCGCAAGGCGAACGCAACCGTTCAGGAACGGTTGGCGGATCTCGAAATCTTGCGCAACGAGTTGAATCGTAAGACGGCGGAGCTGTTCGCACGGCACCAAGCCTCGAGAGAGCGGGCCGAACGGATTCGCACGCAAATCCTTCCCAACGCTCAGCAAGCACTCAACCTGATTCAAGACGCCTACGTCAAAGGCCAATTCGACGTGAATCGCCTCCTCGAAAGTCAACGCAATTTGGCCGAGGTCTCGAGCGACTACTTCGAAGCCGCCGAGGAATCTTGGATCACGGCTTCCGAACTGGCGGGAATGCTCCAGATCGAACAGTTCCCGCAATAGACACCGTCGCTTAGCAGCGACGCCTCGACTCGCGAAGTCGACGGACCGAACAGGTACTTGTGGAAGACACTTATGATGCGACGCAATCGACGACTACTACTCGCAGCCTGCGCGACGCTCTTAAGCGTCACGGCGACGGCGCGCGGTCAGCAGTTCGCCGAGCCGGCTCTGTTCGCACCCCCCGCACCTCCCTTCGAGTCGGTTGCGCCTGCGGCGGACCATGCCGTGCAACAAGCCGTCCATAATCCAGCCGGTTATCCGGGGGCCGGCTATCAAAGGGCCACGGTCGGCGATCGCTATGCCGACACGGTCGGTTATCAATACGGGCGACCTACCGGCGACGTCGTTCCAGCGGTCGCCCTTGTGAACGCTCGGAGAGAAGCGCCCGCGGAAGCCGTGCCGCTTTCACAGGCGCCGAGTTTCGGCGGACCGGCGGTGCCGATCTTGCCGCCGACCACGTTCCGACTCGACGATCTTGTCGGGATCGCGATTGAGCAAAATCCGATTCTTCGGCGTGAGCAAGCTCGTATCGATGGGGCGAAGGGGGACCGGGTTCAGGCCGGACTTTACGAGAACCCGATCATGTTTACGAACAACCCGGAAATCTGGGCCGGCCAGAGTACGTTCGTCAACTTCGGATTCAAGCAGAAAATTGCGGTCAAAGGAAAGATGCGTTTGGAGAAAGCAGCCGCCGATCAAGCGGTTCGTTTTCAGACTGCCGAATATCGCCTCGAGCGCGCACGCATGCTGACCGAAGTTCGTAAGCAGTACTATAAGACGCTCGCCGCCAAGCACCGGATCTATCTTGCGAGGCATTTGACGGGGCTCGCCGAGCGAGGTGTCGGGGGAGCTCGCCAGTTGCAGAACGCCGGCGAAGGTTCGCTGACCGACGTTCTCTTGCTCGACACCGAATATCAACGCGAGCAGATCAACCTCCGCAACGCCGAGACGAACTTTCAGGGCGAGCTCAAGCAACTAGCCGCGATCGTCGGATCGTCGGGCATCATCATCGAAGATATCGATGGGACGATCTTCGACGCACCGCCCGAGTTCAACGAGTCCGACGTCCAAGACTTCGTCGCCAATGATAGCTCCTATGCCGAACGGGCTCGCGCCGACCTCACGCAAAAGCAAACCGAGCTACGGCGGGCGGAAGTCGATCCGTATCCCGATCTCGAACTCGGTCCACACTACGTCGCCGGTACGTTGCCAAGCTCGGCTCAGTACTGGTTCACCGTCGAGTTTCAAATTCCGGTGTGGAACCTCAACCAAGGAAACATTCGCAAGTCGAACGCGGCGGTGCATAAATCGATCGCCGCACGCCGCACGACCTACAACGAGAACCACAAAAAGGTTTCGGAGCTCTTCGCCGAATACCGTGCGGCACGCCAGCGCGCCGAGCGGATCCGAATTGAGATTCTGCCCAACGCTCAAGAAGCTCAGCGTCTCGTGCAAGATGCTTACGTGAAGGGGCAGTTCAACGTGAATCGCCTCTTGAAGAGCCAACACAATCTGGCAACCGTATCGAGCGAATACTTCGATGCGGCCGAAAAGGCTTGGGACACGGCCGCCGAAATCGCCGGAATGCTCCAACTCGAACAGTTCCCGTAAGGCGACATCGACGAGAATGAAGCCTTATTGGCATGCGCTCGGCATTCTCTTGGCGATAGGATGCCGTCTCGCACCGGCCGCCGAGTTGCCGGCCGACTTTGCGCGCACGTACGAGGTGCAGACGCAAGCTCGAAGCCCGTACGACATGGGGGCCGTGTCGCATCCGCATACCAAGGCGGGATCCGAGCACGTGCGCGACAACGGCTTTTTGATCGAAGAAGCCTTCAATCAAGAAGCCAACGAGATCCAGCACATCGCCAATTGGGTCTACCAATGGGACCGCTACGCCGGTGTCTCATCGCGCGAGTGGATCTACGCCTACACGATGGACGTCCCGCTCGGTTCGCAAGACCATGAGTTCTCGATCACCGTGCCGCTCGTCGGCGGGCGCGAGAAAGTGCCGGGTGCCGCCGATCTCCGCGAAGCCGGCGTCGCAGACACTCTCTTAAGTTATCGCTATCAACTGTTGTCCAGCGACGATTTTCTCTGGTGTGCGCCGCGGGCGAGCTTGATCGTACCGACCGGGGATTCCGACTATCGGCTCGGCGTCGGCGAAGTCGGCTATGAGTTCTTCTTACCGGTGAGTCGCTACGGCAAGAACTTCGATTTCCACTTCAACCTGGGTTACACGTATTTCCCACAGATGCCCAACGTCGTGCTGCCGGGACTCATCGACTTAGAGAGCTACCTGGATGGCTGGACGATCGGCGGCACAGTCTTATGGAAGCCGCGTTACGATCTCCATTACTTCGTCGAAGCCGTGCTTAATCGAAACACCGGCTATAACGATTTCGGCAGGCAGTTCGACCTCCATCAAGCGTTGATCAATCCGGGCGTGCGCTACGCACCGTTCCGGAGCGAGTCATTCGAGTGGGTCGTCGGCGTCTCGGTGCCGATCGGGCTGACGGCGATCACGCCCGACGTCGGCGCGTTCGTCTATATGTCGCTCGAACACGTCTTTCGCGATGCGGAATGAGGCGGGCTCCCGAGGAAAGCTATCATCGCTTCGAGCTATTCGTTCGCAAGATCGCCAACTCACCCCCGAGACCTAACACGCCGGCGACGACGACCCGATCACCGGTTTGCAGGCGTTGTCCGCCGGAATTGGGCGAGCTGTCGACGTAGATGGTTCCCGCGCTGCGCCGAACGACGGCGACCTTGCGCTGTGCATATTCGCGGCGCGCACGATCGACCTCGACGAAGACCGTCGAAGAGTCTCCTTCTTCGATCAAGGCCGATTCCGGAAGCGCGAGCACGTTCGGGTTGTGCGGCAACTCGATCGTCGCCGTAATGAATTGACCGACGGTGAGGTTGCCCTCTTTGTTATCGAGCCATCCCATCACGACGCCGGTTCGCTGCGCCGGGTCGATCACGCTGCCGATCAGGTCGAACGTGCCCGGCAAGCGGTTGTCCGCCGGATCGGATTTAAGATCGATGGTCCAACGCCGGGCTTCCGGCTTCAAGGCCCGAATCGCCCATAAGTCTTCTTCGTAGATATTGGCAAGCACTTGCAGTCTGCCGAGGTCGGCGATCTTGAACAAGTCGTCGCTCGGCTCGACCATATCGCCGACGTTGAAGCTCTTTTCCAAGATCACGCCGTCGATCGCGGCGCGAACTTCGATCTCCGCCCATTTCTTTTCGATCTGCGGGTTACCGGATTGCTGCGAGTTCTTAATCGATTTGAGTTCGTTATAGATCGCGGTGATTTCTTCGTCGCTCATGCGCCACGAGCGGAGCGTGCGCTCGGCGCGGGCCACGGCGATCACGTTCGATTCGACTTCGCGCCGCGCTTCGTCCTTGGCTCGCTCCGTAACGACGCCGGTGGTGAGATTCTCCAACCGTGCCAAGATCACCTTGCTGGCTTCGAGCTTCGAGCTGGCGTCCATCAACTCGCTTTTCTTCTCGCCGATTTCCTTGCTCCAGACGACCGTGAGTAGCTGACCCTTCTTGACGAGATCGCCGTATTGCAGGGGCCGCTTTCCACCATGACCGTCGTCGATCGTGCCGATCGAGATCGCTTCGCCGCCGAAACGGGAGTGGACGTGAATCAGCCGATTCGGGTCGAGAAACAACGTGCCAGGCAAGCGCAAGGGCTGCGGCCCCGAGGCGGCCTCGATCTCCGCGATCCGCAGTCCGAGAAGTTGCGCCGAGGCTTCCTGCGTCAGACGAATGGTGTTCTCTTTATCGTCGACGAGTTCGACCAGCGGATCCGCCTTCGGTGCAGCGGCAACGGCGGGCTTCTTCGTGATCGAGCCGATCAGCTCTTTCGTCTGATTGGCATTCATCGCCGCGATTCCGACGGCAGCGAGCACGACGAGCCCCAGCACGATCTTGCTCCACGGGAAACTCGACTTTGAATCACGAGCGGCGTTCACGGCAATCTCCCTAATGCTAACTTGGTAAAGTCGATCCTATGTTTCTTGATGTTGAATTGCGTCAAATCGATTTAGCGACGCGGTTAAGAATCACGGCGCCGAACGAAGTTTCGGCGCGAGTCTGCAGCGCATCTTTCCGTCATCACCGATTCGGCGCAGGCGAAGCCCGCTCTTGAGTGCCGATCCAACAAGTTTGCGCATGGTTTTTTCATGAGAAACTATCCCCACGTTCGAAAGACCGACGCTCTTCATGCGGCAAGTCTCCCGATCCCGTACTTTGCCGGCCAAGTTGTTCGTATTGAGATCGGACGACCAATCTTGCAATTAGTCGACTCGATTCGGCGGTTGCCCGGCCAGGCACAAAACGGGCGTCAACGAGATTGCGAGTCTCTCGACACTCGCCCATCATGCGCTCTAAATCCAAATTGAAAAGCGGTGTTAAGAAGACGCAAATAACCGCGGGGAATTCGTTAAGAAAAATTAATGCCTCCTTAGGGCTATTTAATGCCTGTCATCTAACAATGCGTACAAATGTCGAGCAAATTCGAAACCAGTCGGCCGAATAACACGCGAACATTCGTTCGTACGGCGCTACCGGCATTCGTGCCAAGCGAATTCGCGAACGTCGTCGGTTCGGTCGATGCTTCTTCTTTCGCTGCCCCTCGGCTTATGCGACGCTCCGTCGCATCGTCCCTTGCACTCGGTGAATGGTGGGTTCCGTGTCCGGTGCCGGCGTGAAGATCCTGGTCATCGAAGATGAAGAATCGATCCG
Source organism: Planctomycetia bacterium (assembly GCA_021413845.1). Lineage (NCBI taxonomy): Bacteria > Pseudomonadati > Planctomycetota > Planctomycetia > Planctomycetia bacterium. Next base: position 11,893 of record JAIOPP010000003.1, read on the forward strand.
CAGATTCCTCAGGGCTTCCTTGTCGACGCACGGCTATGCCATGCTCGAAGCAGGCAGCGGCGAAATCGGACTCGCCCTTGCGGCGGAAGAAAAGCCCGATCTGATCATTCTCGACCTCGGCTTGCCCGACATCGACGGCAGAGAAGTGCTGGAGCAAATCCGCACCGGATCGCGCGTCCCGATCATCGTGCTTTCGGCCCGAGGCCGCGAAGGAGATAAGGTCACGGCTTTCGAGGCGGGAGCCGACGACTACCTCACGAAACCGTTCGGGATGCGAGAGCTATTGGCTCGCATCAACGCGGTCATGCGTCGTTCGGAACAAAACGAAGGGGGGGCGTTTTTCGAGCAACCGTATCATTGCGGCGACTTGAAGATCGACTTCGCTTCCGGCCGAGTGACGCTGAGCGATCGGGAACTCAAACTGACGCGAACCGAACTGAAGCTCCTTTCGTCTTTGGCCCGGCATGCAGGCAAAGTGATCACACATCGTCGCCTGCTCGAAGAAGTGTGGGGGCCGGCGTACGTGGACGAGCTCAATTATCTCCGTGTTTTCATGGCCGGACTGCGCCGCAAAATCGAAGTCGATTCCGCGCAGCCGCGGTATTTGCTCACCGAGCAGAGCGTTGGTTATCGCTTAGCCGACGACTAACCCCGCCTCTTAGCGGGCCGCGCGATCTCAGGATGAAGACGCGCGAAGAGCCTCTTGCGGCGCTGTGCGCCGGCGCAGCATGACTTCGCACGGATTCATCGATCTGATATTTGTGGATTCTTAATGCGCATCGCAGGGCATTTCAGAGAATCGGAATGCTTGCAAAGAAGTCAGAAACATGCGATTGGGTCTGAACGTGATGTAAGGAAACGCTTGGAAGTTTTGCTTTTCTATATGACTTCTTAATGCAATCACGTCGAATTTTTGTGTTTTCTTTGTCGTACTTTTCATTTCTCCCGTTGCGTGTAAGACTTAGATGCGGAGACGTGTAAAAGGAGGGGCGCGTGTCACTCACGATTGCCCCAAAAAACTCAAGCGCCGCTGTTGCAGACCGACTAACGCCCGTCGGCTATGTGCTCACCGCAACGGAAGCCGGCTGAGCGAAGCGAATGAATTCGAATCCCGTTTGAGTAGGCCACCGCGATCCGAGGATCGCTAAAGGAGCGTTTGCCGTGACTGTCGCAAGTGATGCCAAGTCGAAGTCGCCGTGGATGAAGATCGCGCTACTCGTCGCCGTCGTCGCGGCGATCGGAATCATGGCGCTCAACATGAATCAAACGCGCGAGCTGGTCGCATCGCTGAGCACGCCTTCCGTGGAAGCGAAGTCGAAGTCGCTCGTCGAACTCGTCGGCGACCGCGACGACACGGTTCGCTTAACACAAGACGACTCCGCTCGCTTGCTCGGAGTTCGAGTTGCCGAAGTGCGACGGGCGACCGAACCGCAGCCGTTGAATCTGCCGGGTACGTTGTTTCTCGACCCGAATCGGCTGATTCACGTCCATTCTCGTTTCGGCGGCGAAGCGATCTCGATCGGCAAGATCGACGACGGAAAGGGTAAGGGAGTCGCTCGGTCGTTGCAATACGGCGACCGCGTGAAGAAGGGGCAGTTGCTCGCGGTGGTTTGGAGCAAGGAAATCGGCGAGAAGAAGAGCGAGCTTATGGACGCCAGCTCGAAGCTCGAAGCGAGCAAAGTGATCTTAGCGCGGCTGGAGAAGCTCGCGGCAGGAATCGTCACCGAGCGGGCTAAGGACGAAGCTCGCCTTGAAGTCGAATCGAACGTGATCGCCGTGGCCCGCGCCGAACGTACGCTCCGCTCATGGCGCATGACCGACGATGAGATTAAGGCGATCTACGATGAGTTGCATTCGATCAAGCAGTCGAAACATTCCACGAATCCGGAAATCGAGAAGCGCTGGGCGGAGATCGAAGTCCGGGCGGCGATCGACGGCGTGATCGTGGAGAAGAGCTTCAACGTCGGCGATATGGTCGATCCGAACGACGACCTGTTTAAGATCGCCGACCTCAGCCGGTTGCAAGTGCTGGCGAATATCTACGAAGAAGATCTGGGGGCCGTTCGAGCCTTGAAGCCGGAAGCTCGTCGCTGGACCATCGATCTCAAATCGGATCGATTGAACAATCGGATTCCCGGCACGTTCGAATTGATCGGCAGCGTGATCGATCCGGCGCAGCGCACCGGGGTCGTGATGGGCTGGATCGACAACAGCGACGGCAAGTTGGCCGTCGGGCAGTTCATTACTGCGACGATCGAGCTGCCGTATAACCCGCAGGTGGTCGCTGTCCCGCGAACGGCTCTGATCGAAGAAGGAGATTCTTCGACCGTGTTCGTCGAGGTCGATCGCGCGCAGCGTGAGTACGCACGGCGCAAAGTCTCGGTCGTGCGTCGCGGGATCGACACCATCTATGTCGATAGCGCGCCATCGGCCGACGGCGACAAGCCTCTCCAAGTCGGCGAACGGGTCGTCGTCTCCGGCGTGCTTAGTCTCGGCGGCGAACTCGCCATCATCCGCACGGCCGCCTCCAAACGGGGCTAGGCGAGCCGCTCGCGAACCGCAATCTACCGCGTCTGTGAGAACACGGGCGATAGGTTTGCGCAACGATTGATCGAATACATAGATCGACATCAAGGAATCGCACATGGTCAGTCGTCTCGTTAATTGGTCGCTCGACAATCCGCTGATGGTGATCATCGCCACGCTGGCGCTAGTCGCCGGCGGGTTCTATGCGTTTCTGCATGTCAACGTCGAAGCGTATCCCGACCCTGCGCCCGCCATTATCGAGATCATCGCGAAATATCCCGGTGCTTCGGCCGAGGAAGTCGAACGCCAAGTCACGACGCCGCTCGAAGTAGCGCTCGCCGGCATGCCAGGTCTGAAGTACACGCGCAGTAAGTCCCTCTTCGGCTTGTCGCACGTGCGCAACCAGTTTGAGTACGGCATCGACTACTATGCGGCGAGGCAAGAGGTCATCAATCGGCTTCAGTTCGTAAAGGACTTGCCCGAGGGAGTCGAAGCCGAACTCTCGCCGACGAGTCCGACGGGGGAGATCATGCGCTACACGCTGCACTCTCCGCGCGACGCCGACGGCAAAGACATCTATTCGCTCAACGATCTCAAGACGGTTCAAGACTGGATCTTGGTTCGTAAGTTCCGCCGCATTCCGCGCATCATCGATACGGTGAGCAGCGGCGGCACGGTCAAGGCTTACGAAGTCCGCCCCGACCCCGATCGGCTGCTCCGTTACGGCATCACGCTCAAGCAACTCGAGACGACGGTTCGCGACAGCAATGCGAACATCGGCGGCGACTATCTCATTCACGGCGACAACCTACTCAACGTCCGCAGCATCGGTCTGATCGGCAACGGCGTCGACCCGATGCAATCGCCGGTGATTCTCAACACGAAGAATCCCGAAGTCGCCGCGAAGTATCTGCGCGACGAGGAAAAGCGACGCATCAAAGCGATCCGCGACACCGTGATCGTGTCGGTCAATAACGTCCCGATTCGGGTCGAGGACGTGACCGAAGGGGGACCGATTCAATATGCGGAAGACCTCGGCAAGCAGGGGGTCGTCGTTACGCACAAGCCGCGCATGGGGCGCATCAGCATCAGCTATCCCGACGACAAAAATAAAGACGGTGCAGCAAGCGGTAGCCACGATTCGGCTTCCGCAAAGTCGAATAAGAAGGTCGCCGGCGTGGCGGCCGATGGTCAAGGAACCGTCTGGCTCGACGATGTCGAGCGTGTGCAGGGAATCATCCTGTTGCGCAAAGGAGAAGCGTCGCTGCCGGCCTTGCGCGATGTGAAGGCCGAGATCGATACGCTTAACGCCGAAGGGGGCGAGCTCCTACCCGGCGTGAAGATCGAGCCGTATTACGACCGCACCGAGCTCATCGGCGTGAAGACTCACACGGTTCATGAGAACCTCTTGGTCGGCATGACGCTCGTCACGTTGATCCTCTTGATGTTTCTCACGAACGTCCGCTGCGCGTTGATAGTGGCGATCAACGTTCCTTTGGCTCTGCTCGTCGCCTTCTCGATGCTCTATCTTCGCGGGCGCTCGGCGAATCTTCTTTCGATCGGCGCGGTCGACTTCGGCATCATCGTCGATAGCTCGGTCATCATCGTCGAAAACATCTATCGCCATCTCACGTCGGGCCAACACACCGACGAATCGCTTAAGACGCGCATCTTCCGCGCCTGTTGCGAAGTCGAGCGCGGCTTGTTCTTCACGACGGCGATCATGGTCTGCGCATTCCTGCCGTTGTTCACGATGAAAGGTCCGGAAGGCCAAATCTTCGGCCCGATGGCCGACACCTATGCCTTCGCCCTCGGCGGGGCCTTGGTGCTCGCGCTCACGATCGCGCCGGTCCTCTGTTTGCTGTTCTTCAAGAACCTTAAGCCGGTCGAAGACAACTTCATGGTGCGGTGGTTGAAGTCGAGCTACTTGCGCCGCCTCGAGTGGTGCCTGAAACACCGCAACAAAACGCTGGTCTTCATGACCATCATGGTCGTGATCACCGCCATCGCGCTACCGACCCTCGGCCGCGAGTTCATGCCGGAGTTGGAAGAAGGCAATCTGTATGTGCGCGGCACGTTCCCGATCAACGTCGCGCCGAACGCCGCGGCCAATCGCTCCGACGCCGCTCGCGCCATCATGCGCAAGTACGACGAGCTCGAAGCGGTCGTCTCGCAAAACGGCCGCCCCGACGACGGCACCGACCCGACGGGCTTTTACAATCTCGAATTCTTTTTGCCTTTGAAGCCGCGCACCGAATGGCCGATCACGAAAGAGGAAACCGGCTGGCGCAAGATCTTCGGCAAGACCCGCCCGCGCACCAAGGAAGAACTGATCGACGAGATGAATGCCGAGTTGTCGCGCGAGATCGTCGGCGCGAATTGGAACTTCTCGCAGAACATTCGCGACAACGTCATGGAGTCGCTCTCGGGCGTTAAGGGAGACAACTCGATCAAGATCTTCGGCCCCAATCTCGTCGAGCTCGAGCGCTTGGCCGAGGAGCTGACCATGCGGCTCAAGAGCATTCCGGGCATCGTCAACGTCGGCGTGTTTCGTGTGCGCGGGCAACCGAATCTCGAACTGCCGATCGACACGGCCAAATGCAACTACTGGGGTGTCAGCGTCGAAGACGTTAACGCCGTAGTCCATTCGGCGGTCGGCGGCAAGCCGGTAACCGATATGATCGAAGGCGAAAAGCGCTTCGACATCGTGCTCCGCTTCCCGGAGGCCTTGCGCAATAGCGAAGAAGCGATCTTGAACATCCCGGTCGATGTCTACAACAACCGCTCGACGACCGCCGAAGGAGACAAGCAAAAGAACACGGTCCCGTCGATCGGCATGGCCGGCGCGAAGCTCACGACCGGCGGTACGACACTCGGCGTCAATGCCAACCAAGCCAGTCCGACCGTCCGACGACGCTTGGGAGATCTCGTCACCCCGATGGATGCCGACGGAATTCCTAATCCCGACGGTCGCTTCGTGCAGGCCGGTGCCTCGACGATCTATCGCGAGCAAGGGAAGCGCATGATCGCGGTGAAGTTCAGCGTGCGCGGTCGCGACTTGGCAGGAGCCGTCGCCGAGGCGCAAGCCAAGACGGCCGATCTCTTCAAAGCGCCGTATTCCTCGACTTGGAGCGGCGAGTTCGACCAGATGCGTGAAGCCGAGCAACGACTAATGCTCGTCGTTCCGGTTTCGATGCTGCTCGTGTTCTTGCTCATCTACTTGGCGTTCCGTTCGTTGCTCGATACCCTCTCAGTCTTCGCCAACGTCATCGCACTCTCGAGGGGGGGCTTCTGGGCTCTGATTTTCACCGGCACGAACTTCAGCATCTCGGCGGCCGTCGGATTCATCTCGATCTTCGGCGTCGCCATTATGGACGGTCTCCTCTTGATCTCGTACTTCAATCAGCTTCGTGCCCACGGCCTGCCGTTGCACGAAGCGATCATGTCGGGAGCCGAGAAGCGCGTCCGCCCGATGATGATGACCGCGTTGACCGCAATTCTCGGGCTATTGCCGGCGGCCGTGTCGACGAAGATCGGCGCGCAAACGCAACAGCCGCTGGCGATCGTCGTCGTCGGCGGCATGCTGATGACGCTGTTGATCAACCGCTACCTGATGCCGGTCCTCTACAGCCTCTACGGCCACCGCGAACCCTCGGAACACGCCGCCAGCATGGCGCACTAAAGCGAGGTATTCGTGAGTCGCCGCCGGTCCCCTGCTTGACGGCGAGGGGCGTGGCGGAAGAGATCGTCCCGAATTGCCGTGTTGCCGAGTAAAGGAAAGCTACGGGAGCGGCTTGATCGGTCATGTCGTGATCGCCGGTGTACTTGAGATTCAAGCCGCCGGCTTCATGGATCGCAGCGGGACGAACGTTGATTTCTAGTTCTTCCCATGCATCCGTCGGTTAAAAAGTTGACTGGTGTCAGCCTAGGGTTGATATTGGCGCGAACAGGCTCGATAACCCGTTTGCGAGAGGACTGATGATTCCGCGCGATCCAGTACGCCCGAGGCCGTGCTTTCGAAAACGAGATCGGCATCGGCTACATCGTATTACTACGTTCATCGTGGTCGCGATTGCAGCGTTAGGGTCGATGTCCTTGCGTAATACAGCGAATGCCGCGGAGCCGGCGCGTAGGCCGAACATCGTTTTCATCCTTGCGGATGATCTCGGGTATGGCGATCTCGGCTGCTTCGGGCAGCAGGTGATCGTTACGCCGCAGCTCGATCGGATGGCGCAGGAAGGGATGCGGTTCACGCAGTTTTATGCCGGTGCCACGGTTTGCGCTCCGTCGCGGAGCGTCTTGATGACCGGTCGTCATCAGGGGCACACTCGCGTGCGCGGCAACGGTCGCGGAACGGCGCAAGCGCTCCGAACGGGAGACGAGACCGTCGCCCGACTGCTGCAACGGGCCGGCTATCGAACGGCGCTCATCGGCAAGTGGGGCTTAGGGGATATCGGCGAGGGCGAAGTCGGACTTCCCCGCAAGCAAGGCTTCGATTCGTTCTTCGGGTTTTTGAATCAGGTTCACGCTCATAACCACTATCCCGATTTTTTGTGGAGCAACGAAGAGAAAGTTCCGGTGCCTAATAAGATCGTTCCGGTCGGCAAGGTCGGTGCAGGCTACGCGACCGAGGCAGTGCGATTCGCCGACGACTTGTTCGCCGAAAAGGCGATCGAGTTCGTCAAGGAAAACAAAAATCGCCCGTTCTTCCTCTACTGGAGCATGGTGATCCCGCACGCCAACAACGAGCGGACTCGCGCATTAAAAAACGGTGCCGACGTTCCCGACTTCGGCCCCTATGCCGATCGCGATTGGCCGGAGCCGGATAAAGGACAAGCGGCGATGATCACGCGCCTCGACGGCTACGTCGGACGCATGCTCGAAACGCTGCGCGAGCAAGGCCTCGCCGAGAATACGCTCGTGATCTTTTCGAGCGACAACGGTCCGCACGATGAAAGCAATCACGATCTGACCCGCTTCCGCCCGTCGGGCCCCTTCTCCGGCATCAAACGCAGCCTTACCGACGGCGGCATCCGAGTCCCGACGATCGCTTGGCAGCCGGGCACGGTTCGCTCCGGCATCGCGACGGATCATGTTGCCTACTTCGGCGACTTCATGGCGACGGCCGCCGAACTGGCCGCAGCCGAAGTGCCGAGCGGCTGCGATTCGATCAGCATCTTGCCGACCTTAACCGGCAAGCCAGAGGAACAACGAACGCACGAATTTCTGTATTGGGAGTTTCACGAAGGAGGCTTTAAGCAGGCCGCGCTTTATCAAGGTCGCTGGAAAGGGATTCGCACCACCGGCCCCACCGCCCCGATCGCGTTATACGATCTGAAACAAGACCTTGGCGAGAAGGTTGACGTCGCTGCCGAGCATCCCGATCTCGCGGCGAAGATCGGTGCTTACCTGACGACGGCTCGCACCGCTTCGCCCGAATGGGAGCCTCGTTGGTCGGTCGCACCGAAGAAGGCCGGCGGTTGATCGCCGCTTCGCGCTCTGCACAGGCAGTGCGTGCCTCGGCAAATGCTCGCTAAAAGGTAGACGCACGCTCCCCCGCGTGCTAGTTTGCCGTTTACCGCTACGTATGCGCCTCGCCTCTCGCCCCCCCCTTTTTTCGTTCAGGAGTCCGCTATGGATCAGCAAAGCTCTCCGCATTGCTCCGATTGCGAAGACCTCGATCGCCGTGGTTTTCTCGGCAGGTTAGGAATCGGCGCCATCGCCGGCGGCTTCGCGCCGTCGCTATTGCGCGCGGCCGATGCTCCGTCGACCGCGACGAAGACCGCCGCAGCCAAACCGGCCGAAGGTCTCATTCGCGAACTCTTCGGCACCCTTTCCGACGAGCAAAAGAAAACGCTCGTCTACGCTTGGGATCACGGCTCCGATGGCGGCATTCCCACGCGGCATCGCATGGTCAACGCGCCGCACTTCAACAAGACCATTGGGGCTTCGTATACCAAGCCGCAGCAAGAACTCTGTGAGCGGATCTTCCATTCCATCTGCTCCAGCGACGACGGCTATCACAAGTTGAGCCGCGGCGGACGCTTCGATGGTTCGAAGTCGTTCGACGGTTTGGGTGCTCATATCTTCGGCGATCCGAGCGGCGACGGTAAGTTCAGCTTCGTCTTCTCGGGCCATCACCTCACGATCCGTTGCGACGGCAACAGCGAACCGGCGACTGCCTTCGGCGGCCCGATGTACTACGGGCACAGCGCCGTCGGCTACAGCCCGGGCAACGTGTTCTTCTATCAGACGAAGGCCGTGCTCGGCGTCTACGGCGCGCTGGACGAAAAGCAGCGGAAGCTCGCGGTCGTCAAGAACAAGAACCCAGGCGAGCAGGCGGCCTCGGTGAAGTTCCGCCCGGAAAGCGAAGCCCGCCCCGGCATCGGCTACGGCGAACTATCGAGCGATCAGAAGGGGCTCGTCGAGCAAGTGATGCGCGACATTCTCGGCCCTTATCGCAAGGAAGACGCCGAGGAAGTGATGACGCTCGTCAAAGCCAACGGCGGTCTCGATAAGATGAACCTCGCCTTCTATCAAGAAGAGAAGGCCGACGAGAAGGAGCCTTGGAGCTTCTGGCGCCTCGAAGGGCCGGGCTTCGTTTGGAACTACCGCGTGCTGCCGCATGTGCATACGTTCGTGCATATCGCGGGCAAGACGGTGTAACGAGCTTCGATTTCGCGACGACGAGACGTTCGCACGATCGGATCGCCCGATCGAATCGCATCGAAAACAAACCGCGGCCGGCTCTTCACGAAGTCGGCCGCGGTTTTTATTTTGCGACGCTATTTCGCCGGCGGCTTGTGGTAGTAGCGAATGACCAATGTGTCGGTGAGTTGCGCCGGCCCGAGAGACGACTCTTGCAGCGCCTCCGCACGGCGGTCGCCCCAACTGAATAGCCCCCGATTGAACTTGCCGGGCACGATCAGCGATTGCAATTCGTCGAGCGTGCCGGGCTTGTGCTCGGCGAGTTCCGAATCGGAAAGCACTCGGATGCTCGGCGTCGTCGTGATCGACGTGATCTCGACTTTCGGCAAGCGCCGAAAAACGTAGACCATGATCAGCCCGGCATGTTCTTCGCCTCCGAGGTCGGCGAAGCGCTCGCGAGATTGCCTTTCCGAAAGAGCGCGGATCGTCTTGTACGTCGTCCCCCCCTTTTCGTAGAGCCCTTTGATCAGGTACTCCACTTCCGGCTCCAGGATCCATTTCTTCAGAACGTCGGGCGAGCCCTTCTGTTCGTAGAGCGTGCTGACGCCGTTCACGGAGACGACGAGGCCGAGGTCTTCCTTCGTGTGGTTGCCGACGCCGATCGTCAGCTCTTGTCCGGCCCGCGGCGTCGGCAGCACATAGTTGGCGTTGCCCGGACGGTCGGCGTCGAGCGTCATGGTTTGCGGCACGCCGTCGTAGTAGGCGGTGACGTGGATCGGCCTCGCCACTTCGGTCGTCGACGAAGCCGCAACGACCGGCGTCGGCTTCGATTTCGATTTTTGAATCGCGTTGAATACGTCGTCTTCGGTCACTGCACGCAGCATCGCTTGCGGATTCTCCGTCGACAACGAGAACCCTTGGCCGACGGCGGCCAGAATGTGTCGATCGACCGGCGCCTCGAACGTGACGACGTCCGCCACGACGCCGGGATCGCTGCGATCGAACGCTTCCACGATCACCTTGAGCTTGCGGAGATCGTCGCTGATCACGACTTTGCCCGCGAGGAAAGCGTCGACGCGAATGTCGGGCGCAGGGTTGCCCCAAGCCTGCTTATAGTCGAGTTCGAATAGCCGGCGTCGATCATCTTCGGTTCGGTAATTGGCGGCTCCGAGTTTGCCGCCGGCCGTCTTCGAGGGATCGCGCACGATCGTGAGCCGCTGCTTATCCTGCAAGCAGGCGATCAGCGCCGTCTCCAATCGTTCGGAGAGGGAACTGACGATCAGCCCTCCGTCGAACGTCGGCCGCGCCTGGCCTCTTTGAAGACGAAAGTCGAGCACTCCGACCGCCGTGTACCGATGCTCGATGAGGTAGTCCCGAACCTTCTCGATGTTCGACATCAAGGCGACGTCGAGCGCATCGCAGCGGGCGATACTTGCCGCGCCG